>JALYWQ010000418.1 GCA_030852625.1 Actinomycetota bacterium | reverse complement strand
GCTGGAGGCAGTCCGCCAGCGCCTCCCACGCCCAGTCGGTGAAGAGCGCCTCGCTGTACGCAAGGGTGGGATCGGGCGGGAGGTCGCGCATGGCGATGAGCTCGTGGAGGGACGCGATGGCGTCTTCCAGTTGGCCTCGGGCGCGGTCGTGGAGCGCTCGCATCCACACCCTGGTGCGGTACCACGGAGCCAGCTCGTCGATCTCGATGAGCAGGTCGGTGATGTCGACGCGCCGGTCGATCAGCGCCAACCCGAGGCTTCCGTAGACCAGCACGTCCGACGGCTCGACGACCCCCGATCGCCGTACGACGTCGACGCCGGACTGCCAGGCGAGGAGTGCCCCTTCGGGATCGCCCAGCGCGGACCGGACGTGCCCGAGGTGGTTCCAGAGGAAGACGCGGTCGGGGAGCTCCTCGAGCCGGGCCTCCAGGAGCGGTCGGTTGCGCAGGTGCTTGGCCGTCTGGTCGCCCTCGTAGCCGTCGTGACGGACCCGGATCAGTTCCGTGTCGCGGATCTCGAGCCCTTCGGCACCGGCGACCCCGCGGAGATTCCCGACGACGGACTCGTGCATCCGGCCTACGAAGCGGAGGTCGGGGCGGTTCCGCCAGAGTCGGTACTCCCGGTACGGGGTGAAGCCCGGCCGGACGTGGAACCACACCCGGAGGGCGAGGGCGTCGGTGCCGGCCAGCTCCCGACGGACCAGGTCGGGCTCGACGGGGTCCGCCACCTCGTCGGCGTCGATGTAGAGGATCCACCGGCCGGTGGCGTGGTCGAGGCCGTGGTTGCGGGCTCTCGCGAAATCGCCGTCCCAGTCGTGGTGGAGGACGGTCGCACCCTCGGCCAACGCCGCCTCCACGGTTCCATCCGTGGAACCGGTGTCGACGACGAGGATGTCGTCGCACCACCCGCGGATCGACGCCAGGCATCGGGGGAGCACGGCTTCCTCGTCCTTGACGATGAGCGCGGCGGTGACGAGCGGGCCCGCCGGCACGACGGTGGCCTCGAGTGGTGGGTCAGCCCGGCCCGCGGTGCGGGTGGGCGGGCGGCATCAGTTGACGGGCTGGTTGCCGGACCAGTCCGGCCACTCGCCGCCGAAGCAGCCACCGACCAGCGAGAAGCTGGCGACGACCGGAACCGCCACCAGGCCGGTGGCGGCCATCCGCCGGATGAACGAGCGGCGATCCACGCCAGCGGTGCCTTCGGTGGGATCGATCGAGTCGGTCACGGGAGCTCCTGAGCACACGGCTGGTGGGACGTGGTGAGACTAACCCCGGGATGGCCCCCGCTCAACGGTTCCCGGGGGTCGCGTGGCAGGCGCGGACGAACTCCTCGGCGACCCTGTCGGGCGCGTAGCGGCTGAGGATGCGTTCGCTCAGCCGGGCCCCTCGGGTGGTGTCACGCCGGTCGTAGGCGTCGCGGAGCAGCGCGGCCCCGTGGGACACGGACGGCTCGGCCCAGGTCTGGTCGGACGTGTACGACCCGGGCCCGGGGTTCGCCACCGCCACGAGCCGGTGGTCGACGAGCGCTGCGACCTCACCGTCGAGGTAGTCGAGCTGACCACCGAACCCCGTGATGATGACCTCGTTGCCGTACGCGCCGGCGTCGAAGGCCCCCAGGCCCCAGCCCTCCGACCGACACAAGGAGACGAAGCAGTCGGCCCGGGTGTGGAGGGCCGCCATCTCGTCGTCGTCGAGCTCACGGTTCACCAGCACGACACGGGGTGGGTCGGGGTTCCCCGCGAGGAGCGAGGCCATCGCCGCCACGGTGCTGCGGCCCGAGGTCTCGTCCCACTTGGACGTGACGAGCACCAGCACCACGTCGTCCCGTCGCTGGAAGGCCTCGATGAACGCGGCGACCGTGAACCACGGCGACTTCCGGCCGGTCCACGAGGCGATGGAGTAGCAGACGAAGGTCTCGGGCCCGATCCCGGCCCAGGTGTCGCTCGTGGTCCGTACGACGTCGATGGCCACGTGCGGCACGAGGTCCACCGGCGTCGACACCGCCGCGCCGAACACCTCCACGTTCCACCGGCACGGCACGACGATCCGGTCAGCCTGCTCGAGGAGCTCCGGCCAGTGCGCCGGGAGGCGGTCCGTCTCCCACACCGTGTGGGCGATGAAGCGGGCGCCGGGGGCCGCCGCCCGCAGACGTGGGTAGTACTCGGGCATGAGGTGGGCGACGACGGTGTCGGCCGGCGCGATGGGGGCGGCCGGCTCGAAGCCGAGGCCCCACCCGGAGCCGAGCCCGAAGGGGAGGTCGGTGACCGCCTCGCCGGACGCTCGCAGCCCGGCCACCAGGCGACGGGCCGCGACGCCGTAGCCCGAGACGCCCCCGAGGGCGGCGTAGAGCCAGCTCACCGGGTCACCAGGTGTCCAGCGGCGGGAGGAACCGGCGGGCCAGCACCGTGTAGGTGGTGTCGACGGATCGGATGTGCTCCTCGTCGAGCAGGCCGGCGTGGAAGCGGCTGGCGTCCACGCGGGACTCCTCCCACCACAGGTGGCTCCAGAGGTGCAGGCTGAGCACGCCCTCCAGGTCGCGGTCGAGGCGCTCGAACAGGCGGGCCAGCCCGTCGGCGTCGTAGCCGAGGTGGGTGAAGCTCCGGGCCGGCTCCACCCGCACGGCGGCGGGGAGCTCCTGACTGAGGGCGTGGGCGAGGAACCCGGAGTGGTTGCTCCACGTGCCGTTCATGGCGCCGGCCATGCGCTCCCGCCATTCGACCGCGAATGTCGCCCGGGGCTCGGCCAGGAGGAGGGCGTTGCAGAGCGACGGTCGCACCTCGCCGGTGAGCTCGTCCCGGACCGGGTCCTCCTCGCCGATCACGAACGGCGCCGCGAAGAGCTCGTCGGGGAACTCGCTGACGAACAGCGTGTCGATGTCGGCGTACACCCCGCCGTGTTCGATCAGGGCGTCGAGCCGGATGACGTCGGCGTGGTGGGCGTAGCGGTACCGCTCAGGGACCAGCTGTTCGTTCCTCGGAGCGGCCAGCACCTCGTCGGCCGGGCCCACCTCGTGGAGCTCGAGGTGGGGGCGGATGAGATCCCAGTAGACGCCGAAGGGAAGGTGCTGGTGGTGGAGGTGGATCACCTCCGGCTGCAGCACCTGTCGGCATGACTCGATGGCGAGGTAGTGCATCGGGTGGAAGGGCTCCGTCTGCTCCCGGAGGCCGAAGACGAAGTGGGCGATGCGCGGGATGGTCATCGGGTCGGGGCCGTTCGACGGCGGCCGGGACTGTAGGGCACGCTGGCCTGCGTGGCCGGGGCTGGAGGGGTGTCGACGACGTCGAACGTGCTCGTCCGACTGCTGGCGTACGAGGCGGTGGTGCAGGTCCCGGAGGCGTGGGCACCCACCGTGACCGCTCGGCTGGCGACGCCGGCCGAGCAGCCGGTGCCCGTCCGAGCCGCGTGGCCCTACCGACTCGAGGTGGCGGCCGGCGGCGGGTGGAGCGTGGTCGAGGGTGAGGACCGCGTTGGCCGTGCCGACGACATCGACCGCGCCGTGGAGCTGCTCGAGCGCCGGCTCGTGGCCCGGACGCTGGACTACGCGGCCCGGGCCGGTTGGGTGGTGGTGGCTGGGCGGCTGGGGGACGAGGGGGGTCGCCGCACGCTGGTGCTGGGGTCCGCAGACGCCGCCGATGCCCGGACCCTGCTCCGCGAGGGCGAGGCGCTGGCCCTCCCCCTGCCCCTCCCGTGGCCAGGCCAGCTGACGCCGCGCGGTCGGCTGACCGACGTCGAGGTGGTCGGCCCCTCCCGGGGCCCGATGTCCACGGCGGCCGCCCTGTCGGCGCTCGTGGAGGCGGTGGTGGCCGTGCCGCCCGGCGGCCGTCGGGCCGTGATCCGCCAGGCCACGTCTGCCCTCCGCGGCGTGCGCGCTACGACGATCGCCTGAGGGCCGACGTCACCAGCGCCAGGTGCCTTCTTCGGCTCGGATCGGCGAGGTGCTGACTAGGAGGCGCCGGCGTCGCCGAGGGCCGGTTCGGCGGGCCGTAGGGGCCGGCGAGCGGCGGCTGGTCTCCGGGGGTGGGTCGAGCGGAATCGCCGGACGGTCACGTCCGTGCCGCCGATGACGGCGTGGCCGACGTCAGCCGCCTCGGCAGGGTCGAGCGGGTGGTGACAGGCGACGTGGTGGCCGTCGCCCATGACCTGCATCAGGGGCTCCTCGATCGCGCACCGGTCGGTGGCCCGCGGGCACCGGGTCCTGAACCGGCAGCCGGATGGCGGGTCGAGGGGCGACGGCAAGTCACCCGACAGCGCGCCCTCCGTCGAGGGTCGCACCGTCGGATCAGCCACCGGGATCGATTGGAGGAGGGCGGCGGTGTACGGGTGACGGGGAGCGCGGTACACGTCATCGGGCGGTCCCACCTCGCAGAGCTTCCCGAGGTACATCACCGCCACCCGGTCGCTGATCGTGCGAACCACGGCGAGGTCGTGGGCGATGAACACCATGGTGAGGCCGTAGCGGTCCTTCATGTCCTCCAGGAGGTTGAGGATCTGGGCCTGCACCGAGACGTCGAGGGCCGACACCGGCTCGTCGCACACCAGCACCGCCGGGTCGAGCACGAGGGCACGGGCGATCGACACCCGCTGGCACTGCCCGCCCGACAGCTCGTGGGGGCGGCGGCCCCCGGCACTCTCCGGATCGAGCCCGACGGCGTCGAGGACCTCGTCGACCCGAGCCAGCTGCTCGGCTTCGTTCCCCCGACCCCAGATGCGCAACGGCTCTCGGACGATGTCGCGCACGCGGCGCCGGGGGTTGAGCGACGAGATCGGGTCCTGCAACACGTACTGGAGGCGGGGGCGGACCGCCCGGAGGGCCTCGCCTCGTAGCTGGGTGAGGTCGCGTCCTTCGAAGTACACCCGGCCGGTGGTCGGGGCGGGAAGCTGGAGGATGGCCTTCCCGGTGGTCGACTTCCCGCAGCCGGACTCGCCGACCAGCCCGAGCGTCTCGCCGGCGACGAGGTCGAGGCTGATCCCGGACACGGCCTGCACGGTGCCTGCCGCCGTGCGGTAGGACACGCCGAGGTCCTCGATCCGCAGCAGCGCCTCCTCGGGGGGCCGCAGGTGGGCCTTCCCGGTGCCGGCCATCAGGCGGCTCGCTCTTCGAGCGGGAACCAGCAGCGAAACTCGTGGCCGGCCCCGGCCGACTCGAGGGGCGGTGCCTCGGAGCGGCACTTGGCCCGGGCGTACGGGCAGCGCGCTGCAAAGCGGCAACCCTCCATGGGTTGGGCCAGATCCGGTGGCCGGCCGGTGATGACCCGGAGCCGTTCGTGGCGCGGTGTCCGCAAGCTTGGGATCGACCCGAGCAGGGCAGCGGTGTACGGCATCTTCACCTCGGCGAAGAGGGTGGCGGTGGGAGCCCGTTCCACGATCTGCCCGGCGTACATCACGGCGATCTCGTCGGTGCGGCCGGCCACCACGCCGAGGTCGTGGGTCACGAGGATCATCCCCATGAAGCGATCCCGCTGCTGCTGTTGGAGCAGGTCGAGGATCTGTGCCTGCACGGTGACGTCGAGGGCGGTGGTCGGTTCGTCGGCCAGCAGCAGCTTGGGGCCGGCGGCCAGGGCGATGGCGATGGTCACCCGCTGGCGCATGCCGCCCGACAGCTCGTGGGGGTACTGGCGCAGGCGTCGCTCGGCGTCGGGGATGCCCACGCTGCGGAGCAGCTCCACCGCTTGGGCGTTGGCATCGTCCTTCGGCACGCCCAGGTGGTGACGGACCCCCTCGGTGATCTGCGGACCGATGCGCATGACCGGGTTGAGCGAGGTCATCGGGTCCTGGAAGACCATGGCGAGCTCGGTGCCCCACATCGATCGGAGCTCCTTGGGGGACGCGCCCACCAGCTCGCGGCCCTCGTAGCGGACCGAGCCGGACCGTTCGACCCCGTTCCCGGTCAGCAGCCCCATGATCGAGCGGGACAGCACCGTCTTGCCCGACCCGGATTCGCCCACGATCCCGAGCGTGCGACCCCGGTCGACCGTCAGCGACACCCCGTCCACCGCCCGGACCGGGCCCCGTGGCGTTTGGAACGTGGTGCGAAGGTCGTCGACGACGAGGAGCTTGCCTTCGGGCTCGGGCGGGAGGGCGACGAGCCGAGCCGCTGCCCGCCGTCGGGTGGTGGTTGTCACAGCGCCGTCTCCTTGACGTCGAAGCCCGCCCGGAACCGGTCGCCGAGCAGGTTGATCGAGAGCACGGTGAGGAACATGGCCGTCGCCGGGATCAAGCTCGTGTGGACGATGTCCTTCTGCTGGAGGGCCTGTCGCCCACCGTTGATCATCCCGCCCCAACTGATCGTCTCCTGCGACGTGAGGCCGAGGAAGGCGAGGCTCCCCTCGGCCACGATGGCGATGGCCACGACGAGCAGGCCGAAGGCCAGCAGGGGCAGCACCACGTTGGGGAGCACCTCACGAGCAAGGATGCGAACACGGGTGGCGCCCGATGCCCGGGCGGCCAGGACGAAGTCGCGGGAGGCGAAGGTGAGGGTGGTGGCCCGGGCGATCCTGGCGAAGGCGGGCACGGAGACCAACGAGATGCCGAAGACCACGTTCGGGAGCCCAGGGCCGAGGAAGGCCACCACCGCGATCAGCAGGATCAGCGCCGGGAAGGCGAGGAAGATGTCGACCGCGCCCATGAGGAAGGTCTCGGTCTTGCCCCGTGCGTAGCCGGCGATCAGGCCGACGGTTCCGCCAACGGTCATCCCGATGGCCAGCACCCCGAAGGCCACGACGAGCGACACCCGTCCTCCCCACACCAGGCGGCTCAGGATGTCGAACCCGTTCTGGTCGGTGCCGAGGAGGTGTCCGCCGGTTCCTGGTGGTGCGTTGTTCTGGAGGACGGAGAAGTCGGTGGCGCGCGGGTCGTCGAGCGGGAGCCACGGAGCCAACAGCGCACCGAGCCCGACGAGCGAGACCCACGTGGCGCAGAGCCAGCCCGACACCCCGAGCCGGCCGGCCCGGATGCGGGCCAACGACAGCCGCCGGGTGCGAGGTGCGGTGAGCGGAAGCGCGGTAGCGGTCATGTGGCGTCGGCTCTCCGGACCCGAGGGTCGATCACCGAGTACAGGAGGTCGACGATGAAGTTCATGACCACGAAAGCGACGGCGACGAGGAGCACCACGCCCTGGACGGCGAGGTAGTCCCGCTTCCCGATGGATTCGATGGCCAGCTGCCCGATGCCCGGGATGGCGAAGAAGTACTCGACGATCACCGAGCCCCCCACCAGGGCACCGAAGTTGATGCCGAACACCGTGAGCAGCGACAGGGACGATGGCCGCAGGGCGTGCTTGAGCAGCAGATGACGGGTGGGGAGGCCCTTCGACCGGGCCATGAGGATGAAGTCCTCCTGCAGTGTTGCGATCAGGTCGCTTCGCAGCACCCGCGTGTAGACGGCGGCCAACCCGCTCACGAGCACCATCACCGGAAGGGCCACCGATCGCAGGTTGGCGCCGATCCCGTCGGGCCCAGTGATGCGGTCGTAGCCCACCGCCGGAACCCACCGCAGCTGGATGGCGAACACGTACACGAGCAAGACGGCCATGGCGAAGCTCGGCACCGAGATCAGCCCGAACGCACCCGTCGAGATGGCCTTGTCGGTCCGCGACCCGGCCTTGTACGCACTGAGGAGCGCGAGCGGGACGGCGATGGCCAGCGCCGTCAGCTGGGCCAGGACGACGAGCTGGGCGGTGGCAGGCAACCGGTTGGTGATGAGCTCCCGTACCTCGAAGCCACTGGAGTAGGCCCGACCCAGGTCGCCTTCGGTGACGACGCCGTGCAGGTAGCTGACGTACTGCTGGAGGAACGGCTCGTCGAGCCCGAGGTCCTCCCGCAGGGCGGCGGCCGCCACCGGATCCGAGGCCTGCGGGCCCAGGATGGCGGTGACCGGATCGCCCGGCAGGAGCTTGGTGAGACCGAACGTCAGGAAGCTGACGAGGAACACGACCCCCAACAGCTTGCCGAGGGGTCCCACGACGGACTTCAGGCGGGACATGGTGTCGGAACCTTGATCAGCCGACTGCGTAGAGCAGGCCGGGCTTGATCGCTCCGAGGAAGTTGGCCTCGCCGGCCGGCGGCGGACCGACCTTGTCGGCGTCGTAGACGTTGCCGAACAGGTCGTAGAGGGTCGTCAGCGACGGGACCTCTTCAGCGGTGATGGCCTGCGCCTCGAAGTAGAGCTCCTTGCGCTCATCGACGTCGGCGGTCTGGCGGGCCTCGTCGAGGAGCCGGTCGACGTCGGGGTTGCTGTAGAAGATCAGGTTGGCGGAGTCGCCGGAGGTGAGGCCGGGACGCCACGCGTCCGGCTCGATGAAGTGGGCGGTGCGGAAGCAGGCTGCCTCGTAGTCGCCGGACTTCGAGAAGATCCGGTTCACGTAGGCGCCCTGCTCCTGGGTCTCGACCGTGATCTTCATGCCGGCTGCCTCGCCCATCTGCTTCACGAGCTGCAGGATCTGGTCGGCTTCCGGGGTGGAGATGCAGGCGATGGAGAACTCCAGGCCACCGAGGTCGTCGACGAGCTCCTTGGCCTTGTCGAGGTCGAAGCGCGGTGCCTCGGCGTCGGGGTTGAAGTAGGCCGAGTCGGTGGCGAAGGCCGAGTAGCTCGGCTCGCGGACGCCCTCGTACAGCCGCTCGTTCATGAGGTCCTTGTTCATGGCGTAGGCGACCGCCTGGCGGGCCCGCACGTCATCGAACGGCGCCTTGGCGTTGTTGAAGAGCACGACCGTCGAGCTGGAGCCGCTGATCCGTTGCGCAGCGAAACCCTTGGCCTCGGCCTGGGCGATGGTGCCCGAGTCGGCGGTCTGGAACAGGTCGATCCTCCCGGTCTCGAGGGCGGTCACCCGCTGGCCGCTGTCGGCGATCGGCACGATCGTGAGCTTGTCCAGGTAGGGGAGCTGGATGCCGTTGTCGTCCTTGCCCCAGTAGCCGTCGTAGGCGGTGAGCACGACGCGCTCGCCGGGGGTGAACTCGCTCAGGGTGAACGGCCCGGTGCCGACCGGTCGGTTCTTGAAGCCGGCGCCCAAGGCGGCAACCGCCGTGGGCGACTCGATGTAGCCGCTCGAGCCGGCCAGCAAGTCGGAAAAGGCCACGCTGGGAGCGGTGAGCGCGAAGTCGACCGCGAGGCCCTCGGGACCGTCGGGCATGTCCATCGAGTCGATGATGCTGACGAGGGTCTGACACGGGCACTGGGTGGCTGGGTCCTTCAGGCGGTCGAAGTGCTTCACCACCGCCTCGGCGTTGAGGGGCGTGCCATCGTGGAAGGTCACGTCCGGCCGCAGCACCATCTCGTAGGTGGTGAGGTCGTCGCTCGCCTCGAGCGATTCGGCGAGGAACGGGGTGATCTCACCATCCTCGTAGGTCATCAGCGGATCGAAGATGCCGAGGGTGATGACCTTGTCGGCAGGCTGCGCGGCCACGCCGGGCTCGAGGGAGGCCACGTCGGACTCCGTGCCCATCGTGAGCTCGCCGCCCTTACGCGGCGCGGGGGCCTCGGTGCCGTCGGTGGTGTCCGGCGACGCGTCGGAGTCGTCACCTCCGCCGCAGGCGGCGGTGACGATCGCGATGGCGAGCAGTAGGGCGGCCATGCGCCGAAATGGTGCCTCTGGGCGATGAGCTGACATGAGTCCCCCTCAGTCGATCTGCCGGTTTCCACCGGCTTGGTCCGACGGTAGGGGCGCCGGAACGACTCGCCAATGGGCCGTTCGGCCCATTGCGTCAGGCCTAAGGTCGGTACTGGCCCGCCGAGGCTGGGCCACACTGGCGGCGATGGCCACCCGACCTGCCGAGGTGAGCGCCGATGCCCTGCAGTCGGGAAGGGCGACTCCCCACGGATCCCGCCGTCCCGCCACTGCTGAATCGTGGGACGATGGCGCCATGGCACTGATCGGGCACTCGAGTGAAGAGGTTCTTCGACGCGAGGACGCCGCCAAGCGGCTCCGGGAGCTGGCGGACGAGCTGGCCCGCCACAACGAGGTGTCCTTCGTGAAGGAGGGCGTGCGCTACACGGTGCCGGTGCCCGATGAGGTCACCCTCTCGGTCGAGATCGAAGCTGGCGGCGACGAGAACGAGATCGAGATCGAACTGACCTGGTGACCGGCGCCGCTACCGGAGCGACCACGGCGATCGCCTGAGGCCCGCGCTCACCAGCGCCAGGTGGCTTCCTCGGCCCAGCCGGGGATCCCGTCCACCTCGAGCTCGACGCCGTCGTCGGGGACGATGCGACCCTGGTAGCTCCCGAAGCACTGGTCGACGACGCTGGCGGCGACGCCGACGTGCAGACGACCCACCTTGTCGTAGACCGGGGTGAACGTGAGGTCCACGCGCTCCGAGCGGGGCGTGCGGATCCGCCACGGAGCCAACCAGTCGCGCCGGTCGTACTCCCACACGAGCTCCTCGGACAGCTTCGAGAGCCGGCCGTCGACGATCAGCGCGTTCTCGGTCATGCCGGTGCCGTCGGTCCACTTGCCACCGAGCTGCAGTCCGACGCGCCGCTGGCCCACGAGGCCGGCTCCCGCTCCCCAGTTCCACGTGGTGCGGTACGGCCACCGGCCCCGCCCGAAGTCGAGGCACCCCCACGCGTCGCCATCGCCGGCGAGCGTGTAGGAGCGGTCGCCCCACCGGATCTCGCCGACCGCCGGTCGGCCGACGTCCTTCGTCGTGCACTGGTACCGCTCGTTCGACCACGGGATCACCACGGTCAGCGACTCGTGACCGGCGGGCCGCTGCACGACGACGTCGACGGAGAACGGGCCTCGCTTCGTGGCGAATCGCACCTGCATCCGGGTGCCGGCTTCGTCGTCGATGAGGTCGACCTCGAAGCCGCGGCTGCGGTGGTGGATGTCGGCGTCCGCAGCTCGCGGTGCCAGGGTGAACGCACCGGACCCCAGCCTGGGCGCGGTCTTGGTCGCCTCCTGGGCGTTGTCGAAGTCGCGGAACCAGACGTCGACCAGGCTGAGGTAGTCGACGTCGGCCACGGTGAGGTTCAGGGCGAACCCGGGTCCGATGAGGTTCCAGAAGTCCCAGCGCTTGCGCCGCCCCCATCGCCCGGGCAGCGAGCAGTCGATCAGCGGCGTGCGGGCCCAGCCCACGGCGTCCCGGGCGAGCGTGCCATCCGGCTCGCACAGGGCCACGGGTTCCGTGAGCTCCGGCTCCGTGCAGCTCCCGATCCCGGCGGCGTCCATCCCGCCATCATGGTGGCCGGGGGTCCGGCCCACCGAACACGACCGAGCCGCTAGCCCCGGTCGTTGGCCATGTCGAGGAGCCGGGTGATCGTCCGCCAGTTGCGCATCGTGCCGTTGGCCCGGTGCCGGCGGGCCAGGTCGCCGGCCAACTTGCTGCGGCCCACGCCGAGCGGGAGGTGGAAGTACACCTCGTTGCCCCGCACCTCAGCCTCTTCCGGGGCGTAGGGCGCCAGATCGATCTCGAGCTTCGGCTTCACCGACGACGGGAAGCACGCCACGTGCTGCACCGCTTCGTCCTCGCCCCGGGCCAGGAACGGGTTCCCGTCGACGAGACGGCGGAGCTGCGATCGTGTGCGGACGACGACCTGCGGCTTGAACGGGACGCGCGCCGCGATCGCCGACTGCAGCTGGTCGGCGACGGCGTCGGGGAACCGGCGGCCACCGGCGCTGAACACGACGTTGCCGCTCTGGATGTAGGTGTCGACGTCGGCGAAGCCAGCGCCGGTGACGATCTCCCGGAGCTCGGCCATCGGCAGCTTCGTCGAGCCGCCGACGTTGATGCCTCGGAGGAACGCGACGTAGACAGCCACGCGGGCAGTCTGGCTCAGCCGGGGAGCCGTTCCTTCGCGCGGTCGGCGAGATCACCGGCGGCGGCCGCGGCAGCCCGGACGCGCGGCTCGGCTTCGTGCCGGGCGCGAGCCGCGGCGCGACGGCTGGCCTTGGTGGCCCGCTTGGCGGCCGATCGACCGCGCCGGCCGGCC
>JALYWQ010000393.1 GCA_030852625.1 Actinomycetota bacterium | reverse complement strand
GTCGCGGGCGTGCTCTTCGGGTTCGCGGTCGGCAGCCGCGGTTCGACGGCGCTCGTGGTCGCCGCCTGGTTGCTCGCCGAGCGGACCGGGCGCACCGACGACCGCCCGTCGTGGCGGGCGTCGTGGGTGACCGCCGGGGTCGCCGGTGTCATCGGCCTGGTGGCGTTCGTGCCCGCGTGGCTGTCGGCCGGCATGTCCCTCGACTTCCTCGAAACGCACTTCGAGTGGCTGGGCTGGGGCTCGCACCTCGGACGGTGGTTCGTGAAGAACCTCGCCGTCATGACGATCCCCGGCGCCCTCGCCCTCGCGGCCGGGGTCCCGTCGCTGTGGGCGGTGCTGCGCCGCTGGGCGGCGTTGCGGACGGTCCGCTTCGCGGTCGGGGTGATCGTGCTCGGCGAGCTCGTGTTCTTCCGGCTCCCGTTCAAGCCCGTGCACCTGCTGCCGGTGGTGGCGGCCGCCGTGCTGCTGGTGGCGGCGTCGGACCGCCGCTGGCTGCTACCGGCCCTGGTGGCGGTGCAGGTGCTGGGCGGCACCGTCGGCCTGAGCCTGGCCCGCCCCAACGTGGACGACCGGGCCACGAAGGGGCACGTCGAGCTGGATCTCACCTACGGGCCCTTGTGGAACGACATCCGGTGCCGGCTCGACGACCGGGAGCTCGGGAGCTGGCCCGACCCTGCCGATCCCGCGGAGGAGCCGGCCGCCCAGGCGAGGGCCACGGCCAACTTCGCCTGTCAGAGCCGGGCGTGGAAGTCGGGGTCCGCCGACAGGGCCGAGGCCCGCGCGACGATGAGGCCATGACGACGCTCGTGTGCCCCCGGTGCGGCCAGTCGGCCGACGAGCGGTTCTACGGCCCGTGCACCGAGTGCCGGGCCCAGCTCCGGCTGAAGATCGCCAACGAGGCCCGGGCCGTCGAGCGCACGGACTTCGTGCCCGCGATGCACGTCACCCCCAACGCCGTCGCCCTCAAGGAGTAGGCCGGCTCAGCGGGACCGGATCGGCTCGATGGCCTGGCGCGAGGTGTGCCGGGGCGGTCCGAGCCGAGCCAGCTCGAGGAGACGGCACACCCGGCCCCGGTGCCCGGCGTAGGGCTCCAGCAGCTCAAGCATCCGGGCGTCGGAGCCGCTGGGCTCACCGGCCAGCGCGAAGCTCACGATGTTCTTCAGGTGGTAGTCGCCGACGCTGACGGCATCGGCGTCACCGAGCACCGCCCGTGACGTCTCCGCCGAGCTCCAGGGACCGATGCCCGGGATCGACTCGAGCCGCTCCCGGAGCGCAGCCGGCCCGGCCGCGGCGACGGCCTCGAGGCGCTGCGCGTGGGCACAGGCCCGTCGAAGGGTGTCGGCCCGGCGCCGCTCGACGCCGACGACGTGGAGCTCGTAGTAGGCCAGCTCCGCGATCTGCTCCGGCAGGGGCTGGAGCAGCAGGCCGCCGGGCCCGGGGGCCGGCTCACCCCACTTCTCGATCAGCTGGTGGTAGCTGCGGCGGGCCTCGAACCCGGTGACCCGCTGGCCGAGGATGGCCGGGATGAGCGACTCGAGCACCCGTCCCGTGCGGGGGAGGCGCACGCCGTCACCCAACTTGTGGAGCCGGGCCACCAGCTCGTCCTCGGGCTCGAAGCCGTCGCGGTCGTCGAGGCACCCGAGGAGGCCGGGGGCGTGCTCGAGCGCCCACTCGGAGCCGGGGCCCCACGCCTCGATGGCCAGGTCCTCGTTGGAACGGCGGGCGTGGATGGTGGCGGGGCCCTCCGGGGTCCGCATGGCCCGGAGGACTTCGCGGGGGTTCAGCCGGATGGTGGGGTCGTGGCGCCCGTGGCGCAGCAACGACATCGTCGGTCGGATGTCGACCGCGAAGGGCAGGGGGAGGAGGCGCCGCGCCATGGGAAGGGCAACGCTACGGCCGTGACGCCGCGATCGCCATGTCGGCGCCGACGACCGCCGTTGCGGCGTGGGGGGCGCGCCGCGCGAGGCTCCAGGCCATGTCGACCGTCCTCCGCTCGAACCCTGCTCCCGGGGTCGCCCTCCTCACCCTCAACCGCCCCGAGAAGCTCAACGCCATGGACGTCGGGCTCGTCAACGAGCTCCTCGAGGCGCTCGACGACGCCGGCAACGACCGCACCTGCCGGACGATCGTGCTCACCGGCGCCGGCCGCGGGTTCAGTGCCGGGCTCGACCTCGGCGGCTACGGCGAGGCGCCCGGGGCGGCCGGTCGGGGGCGCATCGGCACGGGCTTCGCCACCCAGCAGCACATCGCCTCGCTGGTGCCGAAGCTCCGGAGCCTCCACCAGCCCGTCATCGCGGCCGTGAACGGCGCCGCCGCCGGCGGTGGGCTGGCACTGGCGTTGGCATCCGACGTCCGCATCGCGGCCACCTCGGCCAAGTTCAACGTGGCCTTCGTGCGCATCGGCCTGTCCGGCTGCGACATCGGTGTCAGCTGGCTGCTGCCTCGGCTCATCGGTGCATCCCGTGCGTGGGAGCTCATGCTCACGGGCCGGATCATCGACAGCGCCGAGGCCGACAAGATCGGTCTCGTCACCCGGGTGGTGCCCGACGACGAGCTGCTCGACAGCGCGCTCGAGACCGCCGCCCTCATCGCCGCCAACAGCCCGTGGGGCGTGCGGATGACGAAGGAGGTGGCGTGGAGCCAGCTCGAGATCGGCAGCCTCCAGGCCGGGATCGACCTCGAGAACCGCACCCAGATCCTGTCGTCGCAGACCGGTGACCTCGTGGAGGCCATGGCCGCGTTCCTCGAGAAGCGCCCGCCGAACTACTCGGGCGAGTAGCTCACGTCTGCTTGACGGTGACCGAGCGCATGACGTCGCCGACGGCGATCGACTGGGCGACCTCGATGCCCGAGGTGACGTAGCCGAACAGGTTGTAGAGCGGCTGCAGCTTGTTCCGGCAGTCGTCGATGCAGATGAAGAACTGCGACCCGTTGGTGTCGGGGCCGGCGTTGGCCATGGCCACCGCGCCGAGCGTGTACTCGCCCCGCACGGGCTCGTCGGCGAACTTGTAGCCGGGACCGCCTCGCCCGCTCCCCTCGGGGTCGCCACCCTGGATCACGAAGTCGGGCACCACCCGATGGAACGTGAGGCCGTCGTAGAACCCGTTGCGGGCGTTGACCACGAAGTGGTTGACGGTGGTGGGTGCGAGGGCCGCGTCGAGGGCGAGCACCATGTCGCCCTTGTCGGTGGCGATGGTGACCTCGAACGTGTCGGTGGGCGAGATCTCGATGTCGGGGGCGGAAGCCATGGGGTCCTACGCTAACAAGGTGCCCGAACCACTCGACGCCCGGGAGCGCCGCGAGCTCTGCGATCTCTTCGGCGATCTCGGTCCGGAAGCCCCCACGCTGTGCGAGGGCTGGGCCACGATGGACCTCGCCGTGCACCTGGCCGTGCGGGAGCGCCGGCCGCAGGCCGCGCCGGGCATCCTCCTCGGCGGACCGTTCGCCGGGCTGCTCGAGCGGGCCGAGCGGAAGATGGCCGCCAAGGGCTACGCCACCGTCGTCGAGCTCGTGCGTGACGGTCCGCCGCTGCTCGGCCCGTTCGCCGTCCCCGGGCTGCGCACGTTCGTGAACCTGTCGGAGTACGCCATCCACCACGAGGACGTGCGGCGGGCCAACGGGATGGCACCCCGCCAGGATCGGGGCGACCTCCAAGAGGGCCTCTGGAAGGTGTTGCGGCGAGGCGCCCGGCTCCAGCTGCGCAACGTCGAGGGCGCCACAGTGCACGTCGCCCGCCCCGGCGGCGAATCGGTCACCGTGGGCAAGGCGGGGCCGGCGGTCACGGTCACCGGGGATCCGCTCGAGCTGGCCCTCTACCTGGCTGGGCGGCGCGACGTGGCCCACGTCGAGCTCACCGGTGATCAGCAGGCCATCGACGCGCTCGCCACGGCCAAGCTCGGCGTCTGACGGCAGCGTCGTCGCGATCTAGGTTCGTGGCATGTCCGACCGAGTCCTCGTCTCCATCGTCGACGGCATCGCCGACGTCCGCCTGAACCGCCCCGACAAGATGAACGCCCTCGACGGGGGCATGTTCAAGGGCATCGTCGAGGCCGGCGAGTCGTTGAAGGGCGACCCCGCAGTGCGCGTGGTGGTGCTCTCGGGCGAAGGCCGCGGCTTCTGCGCCGGCCTCGACTTCAGCAGCTTCCAGGCCATGGCCGGCGGGGGCGCGAGCGGGGACGACGAGCAGGTCGAGGCGGCGGGCGGCAACGCCGAGAACGTGGCCTCCGGGGTCATGTCCACCAGCGGGCGCATCACCCACCTCGGCCAGCAGTGCGCGTGGGTGTGGCAGGAGCTCGAGGTGCCGGTGATCGCGGCCATCCACGGCCCGGCCCTCGGCGGCGGCATCCAGGTGGCCCTCGGCGCCGACATCCGCATCGTCGCCCCCGACGCCAAGCTCTCCGTGCTCGAGGCCCGCTGGGGCCTCATCCCCGACATGACCGGCACTGCGATCCTGCCCCGGTTGGTCGGGCTCGAGGTGGCCAAGGAGCTGACCTTCACCGGCCGCATGGTGAGCGGTGAGGAGGCGGTGCGCATCGGTCTGGCCAGCCAGGTGGCCGACGACCCGCGCGCCGCCGCCATGGAGCTGGCCGCTGAGCTCGTCACGAAGAGCCCCGACGCCCTCCGCGAGGGCAAGCGCCTGCTCAACCTCTCCGGCACGCGACCCATCGCCGAGCAGTTCGCCGACGAGCGGGCCACCATGGCCAGCCTCATCGGCTCGCCCAACCAGGTCGAGGCCGTCACGGCCTACTTCGAGAAGCGGGCCCCGAACTTCCGCTGAACGGCCCGAACCCGGCCGGCGGCTACTCGAACCACTGGCCTCGGGCCAGGAGGACGTCCTTCAGCACCTGGGGCCGGTCGGTCATGATCCCGTCGACGCCGAGGTCGAGCAGGCGGGTCATCTCCGCCGGGTCGTCGATGGTCCAGACGTGGACCTGGATCCCGTGGCGGTGGGCGGTCTCCACGAACCTCGCCGTCACCAGCGGTGCGCGACGGGGCCCCGTGGGCACCTGGGCGCAGGGGGCCATCAGCTTCCCGGCGCCGGGCAGCCCCTTCGACGCCGTGGCCAGCCGGGCCACCTGCTTCGGGCCCATCGACACGCAGAGCTCGGGCCCGACGAGGCTGCGGACGCGGGTGATGCGCCGGTCGCTGAAGGCTCCGACGCACACGCGACTGGCGGCGCCGGTCCGTCGAAGCACCTCGGCCAGCGGCTCCACCGCGCTGTCGTGCTTCGGATCGATGTTGATGCGGGTGTCGGGCCACGCGCCGAGGAGGTCCTCGAGGAGTGGGATGGGCTCCCGGCCGTCGACCCTGGCCTCCCGCACCGCCGACCACGGCAGCTCGGCGATGGCCCCCGTGCGATCGGTGACGCGATCGAGGCGCTCGTCGTGGAACGCGACGAGCACCCCGTCCGCGGTGACGTGGACGTCGGTCTCGAGGTACCGGTAGCCGAGCCCGATGGCGTGCTCGAACGCCGGCAGGGTGTTCTCCGGGGCCTCGCTGGCCCCGCCGCGGTGGGCGAAGGCGATCGGACCGGGCCAGTCGAGGAACGCGGAGCCCGGCATGGGTCGAACGGTCAGATGGTGCGGCCGGAGGCGGCCCAGTACTCGTCCTTGAGGATGCGCTTGTAGAGCTTGCCGGTGGGGTGTCGCGGGAGCTCGGGTCGGAAGTCGACGGAGCGGGGGCACTTCACGTCGGCCAGGTGCTCCTTGCAGTAGGCGATGAGCTCGCGCTCGAGGTCCGGTCCCGCGTCGGCCATGTCGATCGGCTCCACCACGGCCTTGACCTCTTCGCCGAAGTCCTCGTTGGGCACGCCGAAGACAGCGACGTCGGCCACCTTCGGGTGGAGGGCCAGCACGTTCTCGGCCTCCTGCGGGTACACGTTCACCCCGCCGGTGATGATCATGTACGCCTTGCGATCGGTGAGGTAGAGGAACCCGTCCTCGTCGAGGTGGCCCACGTCGCCGAGGGTCGACCAGCCCCGGCCCTTCGGGTCGCGCGAGCTGGCCGTCTTCTCGGGGTCGTTGTGGTAGCTGAAGTCGCTCCCGCCTTCGAAGTACACGGTGCCGTCGGCGCCGACGGGCACCTCTTCGCCGTCCTCGCCGACGATGTGGATCGTGCCGATGATGGCCTTGCCGACCGAGCCCCGGTGGGCCAGCCAGTCCTCGCTGTTGCAGTACACGAAGCCGTTGCCCTCGGTGCCGGCGTAGTACTCGTGGATGATCGGCCCGAACCAGTCGATCATCTGGCCCTTCACCTCGGCGGGGCAAGGGGCAGCGGCGTGGACGACCACCTTCAGCGACGAGGTGTCGGCAGCGCCCCGCACCTCGGCGGGGAGCTTCAACAGGCGGATGAACATGGTCGGCACGACCTGGCTGAACGTCGCCCGGTACTGGGCCACGAGGTCGAGGTAGGCCTCGGGGTCGAAGCGGTCCATCACCACGACGGTGCCGCCCAGCCGGTGGGTGGCCCGGCAGAACCGCAACGGCGCGGCGTGGTACAGCGGCGCCGGAGAGAGGTACACCGTGTCCTCGCCCACGCCGAAGAGCATCTGGGAGAGCATCGTCACACCGTCGCCACCCTCGCCGAGTGGCGCGTTCGGCAGCGGCACCTTGACGCCCTTCGGCATGCCCGTGGTGCCGGAGCTGTAGAGCATGTCCTGGCCCTCGACGCGGTCGGGGAGGGGCTCGCTCGGCTGGGCGGCCACCGCCTCCTCGAACGACTCGTAGCCGTCGATCACCGCGTCGACCATGAGCCGCACCCGGAC
>JALYWQ010000390.1 GCA_030852625.1 Actinomycetota bacterium | reverse complement strand
GACCCGCATCAAGGCCCTCATCGCCGAGGCGCGCGCCGTGCTGGAGGCCCACCGCCAGGCCGGCTGACCGACCGGTTGGGGAGGGCCGCGAACCGGGCGGTACCGTCCGAACCGTGTGCACCCTCCTGTTGCGCGTCGAACCCGCGGCGCGGTGGCCGGTGCAGGTGGGCGCCATCCGCGACGAGTTCGTGGAGCGGTCTTGGGACCCCCCGGCCCAGCACTGGCCGGAGCCGTGGGCCCGGTTCGTCGGCGGGCGGGACCACACCGCGGGGGGAACGTGGTTGGCCGTCGACCCGTCCCCCGAACGGCCGGCCGTGGCCGCCCTCCTGAACGGCTTCCGTCGCGACCCCTTGCCCGATGGCGGGGCCCGCCCCACCCGCGGCACGCTCGCCCTGCGGGTGCTCGCCGGCGAGGGGCTGCCAGATGGCGAGGCGCTCGAACCCTACGACCGCTTCCACGTCGTGCTCGCCACACGGGCACGCCAGGAAGTCTGGACGTGGGACGGCGACGCCCTCCACCACCGGGACCTCGACCCGGGTGTCCACATCGTGGTGAACGCGGGGCTCGACGACTACGTCGACCCGCTCGTGCCGCACTTCCTCCCGCTCCTCGAAGCGGTCGATGCCGCTGACGATCAGGGGTGGGGCGGCTGGCCGGGTCTGCTCACCGGGGACGGGCTGGCCGGCGACCACGAGGCGGCCCTGATCGTCGCCAAGGACATCGAGGGTCGGCGGTACGGCACCACGAGCGGCGCGCTCGTCGCGATCGGCGCCGACGGACAGGTGCGCTACGACTTCTCGGCCGACCCCGCCGATCCAGCTGCCTGGGAACCCGTCGTCCGCCGCTGACCGCTACGACGCCGCGAGGGCGTTGACCGGCGGCGCGAAGTAGAACGCGCTCGCCAGCGGCGTGGACCAACGGGTGAGGGCATCGCGGACGCCGTCTCCGTCGCCGACCATCCGGTGGAGCATGAGGTCGAGCCGGCGCTGGTCGGCGCTGAAGGCCACGAAGAGCAGGCCATGCTCCTCGAGGTCCCCGTAGGGCGTGCTGCGGCGGAAGACCTCCAGCTCCTCGCCGTCCTCCTCGATCACCACCCGCGCGATGTGGGCCGACGGCGGCTTGTCCTCGTCGGGGAGCTCGAGGCTGGTGGCCTTGGTGCGGCCGATGATGCGCTCCTGCTCGGCCACGTCGTGGGCGTGCAGGGCCTCGAGGTCGTGCGACCACCGTTGGAAGAGGACGACGCTGCCGCCAGCCCCGGGCTGACCGTCGGGGACCGAGGCCAGGATCGGCGCCTCGTCGAGGGGCGGGTTCTCCGTGCCGTCCTCGAACCCCGACAGGTCCCGGCTGTCCTTGTAGGTGAAACCGGCCCGGTGGGTGGCGACGCTGGCGATCGGCGCGAACGCAGCCGCGACGGCCCGAGCGGTGTCGAACACCACGTCGTAGCTCGATGCCGAGGCCCACACCCAGATGTCGTGCTGTGCGGCCGGGACCTCGAACCCGTCGGGGCCGACGATGGGTTCGAAGGCCGTCAGGTCGTTCGGTACCTCGCCCCCCGCTGCGATCCACGTGTCACGGGCGAAGGCGAGCACGACGTTCACGCCCCCGGTCGTCGAACGTGGTCCCTCGAGGCCGGCGATCACGTCGCGGATGCTGGTGGCGTCGGCCCCCGGGAGCAGGTCGAGCTCCAGGTAGTAGTGCGATCGGGAACCCATCGCGAAGATCGCCGGTTGAGGGATCGCAGCCATGCGGGCTGTTGTAGCACCTCGGCTCGTCCCTCAAGTCCGGTCCCGGCTGACCGAAGAGGAGGACGTGACCGGCCCGTCCGACGAGCTCGACGACATCATCGGTGAGTTCCTCGTGGAGAGCCACGAGAACCTGGATCGTCTCGACCAGGAGCTCGTCGAGCTCGAACAGCACCCGGATCCGGCGACCCTCGCCTCCATCTTCCGGACGATCCACACCATCAAGGGCACCTCGGGCTTCCTCGGGTTCGGCACCCTCGAGCGGGTCACCCACGTCGGGGAGAGCCTGTTGTCGAAGCTCCGGGACGGGAAGCTCGACGTCTCCGCCGAGATCACCTCCGCGCTGCTCCACCTCGTCGACGCCGTCCGGCAGATCCTCCACGACATCGAACACGACGGGAACGAAGGTCTGGACACCTTCGACCCGCTCGTGGCCGCCCTCACCGCGCTCGACGCTGGATCGACCTCGTCGGTCCCTGCCGAGCCCGAGGTGACCGAACCCCCGGCGTCGGTGAGCGCGCCGGGGGTTGCGGCCACCCCCTCCGAGGATGGGCACGACGAACCGGCCTCCGGCACCGCTGAGGCGCGCAACGCGGCTCCGAGCGTGTCCGAGAGCTCCATCCGGGTGGACGTCGCCCTCCTCGACAACCTCATGAACCTCGTCGGCGAGCTGGTGCTGGCCCGGAACCAGATCCTCCAGCACACCCAGGCCGGTGGCGGTGGCGACGCCGCCCTGACCGGCAGCAGCCAGCGCCTGAACCTCATCACGACCGAGCTGCAGGAGGGCGTCATGAAGACGCGGATGCAGCCGATCGACAACGTGTGGAGCAAGTTCCCCCGCGTCGTGCGGGACCTGGCCGTGGCCTGCGGGAAGCAGGTTCGGATCGAGATGGAGGGCAAGGACACCGAGCTCGACAAGACGATCATCGAGGCCATCAAGGACCCGCTCACCCACCTGGTGCGCAACGCGGTCGACCACGGGATCGAGCCGCCCGACCACCGGCTGGCCAGCGGGAAGCCAGCTGAGGGTCTGGTGCGGCTCCGGGCGTTCCACGAGGGCGGCCAGGTCAACATCGAGATCAGCGACGACGGCGCCGGCCTCGCCGCGGCCCGGATCCGGGCCAAGGCCGTCGACCAGGAGCTGATCAGCCCCGACCAAGCCGCCGCCATGAGCGCCCGAGAGCTGGTGAACCTCGTGTTCCTGCCGGGCTTCTCGACCGCCGAGCGGGTGTCGAACATCTCCGGCCGCGGCGTCGGCATGGACGTGGTCAAGACGAACATCGAGGCCATCGGCGGCAGCATCGACGTGCAGACCCGTGAGGGCGTCGGCACGGTGTTCAAGATCAAGATCCCGCTGACGCTGGCCATCATCCCGGCCTTGCTCGTGGGCTCCGGCGACGAGCGCTACGCCATCCCGCAGGTCAGCCTCATCGAGCTGGTGCGGCTCGACGGGCGCGACGTCGGCACCTCCATCGAGCACGTGCACGGTGCGCCGGTCCACCGGCTGCGCGGCCAGCTGCTGCCGCTGGTCTTCCTCGACGCGGTGCTCGGCACCGGCGAGGGCGACCTCGCCGGGCAGGAGTCGGTGCACATCGTGGTGCTCCAAGCCGACGGCGAGCAGTTCGGGCTCGTGGTGTCCGAGATCCTCGACACCGCCGAGATCGTCGTGAAGCCGCTGGGCCGGCTGCTGAAGGGCGTCCGGGCCTTCGCCGGCGCCACGATCATGGGCGACGGTCGCATCGCCCTGATCCTCGACGCCCTCGGCCTGGCCGAGATGGCCGGCGTCACCAGCTTCCACCGCGATGGGATCGCCTCTGGAGGCGACGACGCCGGGTCGGCCGACCGCCGCACGGTGCTGCTGTTCAGCCTCGGCGAGCGACGCCTGGCCCTCCTCCTCGAGATGGTCGCCCGGCTCGAGGTGTTCGATGCGACCGCGGTGGAGGCGGCCGGCGCCCGTCGGGTCGTCCAGTACCGCGACGAGATCCTCCCGCTCGTGTTCCTCGCTGACGAGCTCGGCTACCCCTCCACGCGCACCGCCGAGTCGCCGCTGCGGGTCGTCGTGTACACCGAGGGCGACCGGAGCATCGGCCTGGTCGTCGACGAGATCCACGACATCGTCGAGCAGGCCATCGACATCGCCGAGCACACGGCCGTGCCGGGCACCCTCGGCAGCGCGGTCATCCAAGGTCTGGTGACCGACGTGCTCGACGTGGAGGGCCTGCTCGGCCACCACCCCGAGCACCACCTCGTGGGAGCGGGGGCATGAGCGCCTCATCGATCCTCGAGCAGACCCAGCACTGCACCTTCCTCCTCGGCGATCTCTACCTCGGCGTGGAGGTGACCCGGGTGCAGGAGGTGATCCGGCACCAGATCACCACGCCGGTGCCGTTGGCCTCCGAGGTGATCGGCGGCCTGATGAACCTGCGGGGCGAGATCGTCACCACCATCGACCTGCGCCGTCGCCTCGGGCTTCCGAGCCTCAGCGACGGGCAGGATCCGATGCACGTCGTGATCCGGTCCGACGATGGGGTCGTGAGCCTCCTCGTCGATGCCATCGGCGATGTCATCGAGGTGGACGACGACGCCTTCGAACCCGCGCCGCCCACCCTCGCGCCCGCCACCCGAGAGCTGATCGTCGGTGTCTACAAGCTCGACGGCCGGCTTCTCCTCGTCCTCGATTGCGACCGGGTCCTCGACCTGGCACCCACCACCACGGAGCACCCATGACCACGACCACCACCACCAACGGCAAGCACGCGCCCCTCGAGCCGAGTGACTCGGCAGCCGTCACCGCCGACGACGCCGACGACGCCCTCGCCCACGCCGCGCGGGTGCAGTCGATGATGGACAACGCCCCGACGAACATGATGTTCGCCGACAAGGACCTCGTGGTCCGCTACATGAACCCGGCGTCGCTGCGGACGCTGCGCTCCATCGAGCAGCACCTGCCGTGCACGGCTGATGAGGTGGTGGGGTCGAACATCGACATCTTCCACAAGAACCCGGTGCATCAGCGCACGATCCTGGCTGACCCGGATTCGTACCTCCCCATGACGAGCCAGATCCGGGTCGGGCCCGAGATCCTCGAGCTCCTCGTGTCGAAGATCACCGACGCCGACGGCGAGCACATCGGTGCCATGGCCAGCTGGCAGGTCATCACCGAGAAGGTCGCTGCCGAGCAGTTCGCGGCCGAGTCGGCCGCCGACACCGCCGCCATCAACGAGGTGATGGCGGCCCTCCAGGCCACCTCCACCGCAGAGGACGCCGCCCGGGCCGCCCTCGACACCGTGCGGAACGCCTTCGGGTGGGCCTACGGCTCGTTCTGGAAGGTCGACCCGTCCGACAACGCCCTGCACTTCGCGGTGGAGTCCGGGGACGCCGGTGCGGAGTTCCGGCGGGTGACCCTCGAGGCGTCGTTCAAGGAGGGGGTCGGCCTGTCGGGCCGGGCCTGGAAGAACCGCGACCTGGTGTTCACGCAGGACATCGGTGAGATGACCGACTGCGTGCGGGCGCCGATCGCCCAGCGGGCCGGGGTGAAGAGCGGGGTGTGCTTCCCGGTCGTCGTAGACGGCGAGGTCGTGGGAACCATGGACTTCTTCGCCACGGAGACCCTGTCGCCGAGCGAGAACCGCCTGGCCGGCCTGCGGTCCGTGGGCCGCCTCGTGTCCCAGGCCCTCGAGCGCCTCGACGGCGTGGAGCGGGAGCGGCTGGCCGCCGAGGAGCTGCGCCACAAGGTCGACGCCATGCTCGAGGTGGTGCAGGCCGCCGCCGACGGCGACCTCACCCGCGACGTGCCCGTGTCGGGGGACGACGCCATCGGTCAGATGGGCCAGGGCCTGCGTCGCCTCCTCGAGGACCTGCGCACGAGCGTGGCCGCCATCGCCCAGAACGCCGACTCCCTGGCTTCGGCCGCTGAGGAGCTGCACGCGGTGTCGGAGCAGATGGGCGTGAACGCCGGCGAGACGTCGTCGCAGGCCAACGTGGTCTCAGCAGCGTCCGAGCAGGTGTCGGCCAACGTCGAGACCGTCGCCACCGGCGCCGAGGAGATGAACGCCTCGATCAAGGAGATCGCCAAGAACGCCGCCGAGGCCGCCAAGGTCGCCGGTCAGGCCGTCGACGTGGCATCGGTGACCAACACCACCGTGGCCAAGTTGGGGGACTCCTCGGCCGAGATCGGCCAGATCATCAAGGTCATCACCGGGATCGCCCAGCAGACCAACCTCCTCGCCCTCAACGCCACCATCGAGGCTGCCCGTGCCGGCGAGGCCGGCAAGGGCTTCGCCGTCGTCGCCAACGAGGTGAAGGAGCTGGCCAAGGAGACGGCGAAGGCCACCGAGGACATCTCGCAGAAGATCGAAGCCATCCAGACCGACACCGGCGGGGCGGTCGACGCAATCGGCCAGATCTCCACGATCATCGACCAGATCTCCGACTACCAGAACACCATCGCCACGGCGGTGGAGGAGCAGGCTGCCACCACCAACGAGATCGCCCGCAACGTGAGCGAGGCCAACCGCGGCTCGGCCGAGATCGCCGAGAACATCTCGGGCGTGGCGTCGGCCGCGGAGTCGACCGCCAGCGGGGCCAGCGACTCCCAGCGGGCGTCGGCCGAGCTGGCTCGGATGGCCGCAGAGCTGCAGCAGCTCGTCGGCCGGTTCACCTACTAGCGGCCCGCTGCGAACCGGAGGAGGACACCGTGCGAGCCATCGTCGTCGACGATTCCAGAGCGATGCGGACGATCCTCCGCCGGATGCTGACCGAGATCGGCTTCGTCGAGGTCCTGGAGGCCGAGCACGGTCGAGCTGCCCTCGACACCCTCGACGCCGACGGTGTGCCGCCGGCCCTCGCGCTCGTGGACTGGAACATGCCCGAGATGAACGGCCTCGAGCTCATCACCGCGCTGCGGGCGGAGCCTCGCTACGACCGCACCCGCCTGATGATGGTCACGAGCGAGACCAGCCCCCGGCAGATGTACGACGCCCTCAAGGCCGGCGTCGACGAGTACGCCATGAAGCCGATCACCCGGGAGGTCATCGAGGACAAGCTCGGCCTCATGGGTCTCGACGTCGAGTCGCCATGACCGCCATCCGGGTGCTCGTCGTCGACGACGCCGTGGTCATGCGCCGGCTGATCGGCGACGTGCTCGCCGCCGAGCCCGACATCGAGGTCGTCACCGCGGCCAACGGCCGCATCGGCCTCGCCAAGCTGGTGCAGACCAGCCCCGACGCCGTGGTGCTCGACATCGAGATGCCCGAGCTCGACGGCCTCGGCACGTTGCGGGAGCTGCGCACGACCCATCCGACGCTGCCCGTCATCATGTTCAGCACGCTGACCGAGCGGGGTGCCTCGGCGACCCTCGAGGCCATGAGCCTCGGGGCCAGCGACTACGTGACCAAGCCGGCCAACGTGGGCAGCGTCACAGAATCGATGGCACGGGTCCGGGCCGAGCTGATCCCCAAGATCCGTGCGCTGTGCGAGGCCGATCGCCACGCTGGCGCGCCCGTCTCCGCCGTCGCCGATGGCCCCGCGGTCCGGTCCCTAGCCCCGCTGGTGTCCCTCCGGGCGCCGACGGGCCGACGCAGCCCGCTCGAGATCGTCGCCATCGGCGCTTCCACGGGGGGTCCGCGCGCCCTCCAGGAGGTGCTCGGCTCCCTGCCCGACTCGTTGGCCGTGCCGGTCGTGGTGGTGCAGCACATGCCGCCCGTGTTCACCCGCCTCCTGGCCGAGCGGCTCGACGCCACCAGCCCGTTGTCGATCCGCGAAGCATCCGGCGGCGAGGTGCTCGAGCCGGGTGTGGTCTACATCGCCCCGGGCGACCACCACCTCGTGGTCGGACGCGTCGGCGACCGGGTGGTCACGGCCCTCGACGACGGTCCGCCCGAGAACAGCTGCCGTCCGGCGGTGGACGTGCTGTTCCGATCCGTGGCCGCCGCCTTCGGCGACCGGGCCCTGGCCGTGGTGTTGACCGGCATGGGCGCCGATGGCCAGCGGGGTGCCGAACACCTCGTCGACGCCGGCGCCGAGGTACTGGCCCAGGACGAGGCCACGAGTGTGGTGTGGGGCATGCCCGGAGCCGTGGCCCGAGCCGGGTTGGCGTCGGCGGTGGTCGGCCTGACCGAGGTGGGACCGAGTATCAGCGCCCGGGTGCGCTCCCGCTCCGGCCCACGGGTGGCGTTCGCACCATGACCACGATCACGGCCTCCGACTTCGACTACATCCGCGACCTCGTGCGCCGCGAGGCGGCCATCGTGCTGGAGCCCGGCAAGGAGTACCTCGCCGAGAACCGCCTCCACCCCGTGGCGCGCAGCGCCGGGCTCGAGTCGGTCGAGGCGCTGGTCAAGCGCCTGCGAGGCGGGTCAGGGGACCTGCGCGAGCAGGTGGTCGATGCCCTCACGACCAACGAGACCAGCTTCTTCCGGGACGTCCACCCCTGGGAGGCGTTGCGCAACGAGCTGCTCCCTCGGCTCATCGAGCAACAGGCGAGGCAACGCACCCTCACCATCTGGTGCGCGGCCAGCTCGAGCGGCCAGGAGCCCTACACGCTCGCGTTGCTCCTCCGGGAGCACTTCGCCACCGAGCTGCACGGGTGGATCGTCCGGATCATCGCCACCGACATCTCCACGACGATGATCGACCGGGCTCGCGCCGGGATGTACTCGCAGCTGGAGGTGAACCGAGGTCTCCCGGCGCCGTTGCTCGTCAAGTACTTCGAGCGGGTCGGGATGAAGTGGCAGCTCGATGCATCGATCCGTTCGATGGTCGAGTACCGGCTGATGAACCTGGACGACCCGGCCGGCTACGACCGGCTGCCGCGCTGCGACCTCGTGTTCATCCGCAACGTCCTCATCTACTTCGACCTCGAGACCAAGCGCGACATCCTCACCCGCGCTCGCGATCTCCTCCGGCCCGAGGGCTACCTGTTCCTCGGCTCATCGGAGACGACGCTCAACGTCGTCGAGGGGTTCGAACGGGTCCAGTCCGGCCCCACCATCTGCTACCGGCCGCAACGGGCCACCTGAAGGAGCTCCCATGAGCCTGCAACTCCTCGACGACGACCTGGCCGGCCTCGGTGACGCCATCTGGACCTCCATCCTCGGCACCCCCGCGCTGCCGTCCTGCGATCCCGCCCCCACCGGGCTCCGGTCGGTGACGGCCTGCGTGCACATCAGTGGATCGTGGGACGGCACCGTCAGCGTGTCGCTCCCCTGGGGCTTGGCCGAGGAGGTCGCGGCGACGATGTTCGGCCTCCCGGCGGCCGAGCTGACCACCGCCGAGGTGCTCGACGCCGTCGGTGAGCTGGCCAACATCGCGGGCGGCAACGTGAAGGGGATGGTGGACGGCGCCAGCGACCTGTCCCTCCCGGTGGTGTCCGAGGGCACCGGCAACGTGTCGGTCCCCGGGTCGCGGGTGTCGGCCAAGGCCGAGCTGTCCCACGCCGGGACCACCTTCGTCATGCAGATCCACGAGCGGGCTTGAGCCTGCCTCAAGCCGTCGTTCGACCCGCCGATCGGAGTGCCCGTGAAGATCCTCGTCACCGATGACAGCAAGGCCATGCGGATGATCGTCATCCGCACGATGCGCCAGGCCGGGTTCGACGGCCACGAGTTCATCGAAGCCGAGGACGGGGTTCAGGGCCTCGCCATCGTGCAGGCCGAGGCCCCGGACCTCGTGCTCTCCGACTGGAACATGCCGGAGATGACCGGCATCCAGTTCAAGGAGGCGCTGAACGAGGCCGGCATCGACGTCCCGTTCGGCTTCGTCACCTCGGAGACCACGCCCGAGATGCGGGAGCGGGCCATCGGCGCCGGGGCCGCCTTCCTGCTGGCCAAGCCGTTCACGGTGGACAGCTTCCGGGAGGTCCTCGGCGCCGTCGGGGTCGGGTGAACAGATGACGGCGCACTATCCCGTACCGATCCAGGAGGACGTGCGCGACCTCCTCGTCGACCTGCTCGGCCGGGGGGTGGCGGCCGACAAGGTCTCGCCCCTCGAGCTCGACGACGAGACGCCGGCCGCCATCGCCGAGTTCGTCGATGACGACGACCGCACCGCGTGCGCGTGCATCGTCGACGACCGCTTCGCGGTGCGGGTCGGGGCGGCACTGGTGATGGTGCCGTCGAACGTGGCCGAGGAGGACCTCGCCACCGGCGAGCTACCCGACAACCACCTCGAGAACGTGCGTGAGGTGGTCAACATCTTCGGGCGCATGCTGAACAGCGCGTCCACCCCCCACGTGCGCCTGGCCGAGCTCCACCGCTGGCCCGGTGAGCTGCCGCCCGGCGTGGTCCAGCTCCTCGAGGCCCCGGAGTACCGCCGGGACTTCGCGGTCGCCGTCGAGGGGTACGGCGAAGGCCGTTTCAGCCTCCTGGTGAACTGACCGCTCGACGGTCTCAGCCGTTGTCGACGTGGTGGCCGGTCGGCTCGTCCGGCAGCTCCACCGGAACCAGCGCCCGATAGGTGAGCAGCAGGTGGGCGAAGCCGCTGATCGCGATGCGGCACCCGACGAAGGCCACCAGGTACCGAACGCCGGCCCCGAGCAGGTCGAGGTCCTGCCGCAGCACGGCCATGCCGAACGGCATCCAGAGCACGAGCGACAGCACGAGGGCCGCGCTCAACTGGGCGTGCGGGTCACCGAGGACATCGTGGTGGTGTCCAGGGTGCTGGTGAGATCGGTCGGTGGTCATGCGGCCTCCAGGAGCCGGGCGGTGACGATGGAGGTCCACCGCAGGGGCGTTGCTTCCTCGCCGTCGAGGAGGCCGACGGGGACGCCGACGGACAGGACGGTGGCCGGCGAGGCGGTGTCATCCAGGCCGAGCACGGCGAGGGCGTCGAGCCCGCCGACCTGCACGGCCCAATCGCGGATGTCCTCGGCCTTCCGGGTGGCCTCGACCACGCCCCACACCTGGGTGGGCTCCAGGGCCTCGAGGAGGTTGGCGGCCCAGCTGGTGTGCTTGCGGCCCACGGCCGACTCGATGGCCACCACCGTCGGGCGGCGGCGGCGACGCCACGAGCGGCGACGCTCGAGGGCGGTGTCGACCGAGTCGATGCGACGGTCGTCGTCGAGCTTGGCCCGCCCGGTGCGGGTGGCCACGAGCACGTCGCTGGGGTTGGTGCCGAGCTGCTGAGCGAAGCGCTCAGCGATCTCGACGGCCGCCTGGCGGTTGCCGAGCACGGCGATCACCGATCCTTGCGCCTGCGGGAGAGCGTCGGGACGGGGCAGGCGATCGAACAGGTGGAGCAGGGCCATGGTGGCGTCACCGGTGGTGGCGGCCACGGAGGTGGCCAGCGTGTCGGGCAACCCGATCCGGCTCAGGCGACGTCGATCGAACGACTCGATGGCGACGGGGGCCGAGCGTCGCACGGGGCTGGGCGACCGGGCCGGGAGAAGTTCCGACGGGGCGATCGGGTCCGCCGACGCCGGCGCCGGCGCCGGCGTGGGAGCGAGGCCGAAACCCGCCTCGTCCTGGCCGTGAGCGACGAGCACCGACTCGGGAGCGCGATCGCCGTCGCCCGCGTCACGGACCATGCGGCCGAGCACGGCTGCGAACCCCTCGTCCCGGCTGGCTCGAGCGCCGCGGCCGGTGCGGGCCTTGGGGGAGGCGATGAGGGCGGGGACGGTGCTCTCGGTGCTGCCGTCGTCGGGCAGCTCGGGGAAGGCGAAGTCCTCGACAGCAGGGCCGGGCGCGCTGCCGTCGTCGACCTCGACCACGACCTCGTAGGCCTCCTTGCTGAAGAACCCGGCGATGCCGCCGGAACGCAGCTTGTTGGCGGCGACGATCGTGGCGTCGGGCCCGAGCTCGTCGGGAACTCGTGCGAGGAGGTGCTCGAGGTCGTCGCCTTCGAGGGTGTAGGTGGACATGCTGCTCCTAGGCGGTGAGCGACCGGTTGGCCGGGTTGAGGTCGATGACGCCGATGGCGTCGACGGGGCTGGTGCGGTCGAGCTCGTTGTACGAGAGGACCGGGAGGCCGGGAACGGCCGAGCGCAGCAGGCGCCGTAGCGGGCTGCGGAGGCCGCCGCTGCAGAGGAGCACCGGCGCGACGCCCGTGTCCTCGGCCCGACGGACGGCATCGGCCACCGAGCCCATCAGGCGCTCGGTGGTCTCGGGATCGGTCACGAGGACCGGACCGGTCTCGGTGGGCCGGATGGCGTCGGCCAGACCCTGCTCGAGCACCGGGTCGAGGGTGAGCACGGGGAGCCGGCCTCCGCTTTGGTGGGCCGCCGCGATGGCCGGGCCGATGGCGCCCCGGACGGCCTCGGTGAGGGCGGTGGTGTCGCGGGTGGTGCGGGCCCGCTCGGACAGCACCTCGAGGATGCGGACCAGGTCCCGGATCGGCACCTGCTCGTCGAGGAGGGCGTGCAGCACGGTCTGCACCTCGGCCAGGGAGAGGCCGGCGCTGGTGAGCTCGTCGGCCACGACCGGGTCCGAGGCCCGGACGCCGTCGACCAGCAGCTTCACGTCCTGGCGGGAGAGCAGCCGGGCGGCGTTGGTGCGCACGACCTCGGCCAGGTGAGCCGTGATCACCGATCCCCGGTCGACCACGGTGGCGCCGCCGGCCTCGGCCTGCGACGCCAGCTCCGCCGGCACCCAACTGGCCTGCATCCCGAACACCGGGTCCTGGGTCGGTCGTCCCGGCATGCCCGACGGGCGATCGCCGAGCACGAGCACCGATCCGACCGGCGCTTCGCCGTGCCCCACGGCGACACCGTGGATCCGGATCACGTAGGCGTCGCCCTCGAGCTCGAGGTTGTCGCGCGTGCGCACGGGCGGGATCACGAGCCCGAGGTCCATGGCCACCTTGCGACGGAGGGATCGCACCCGGTCGAGCAGGTCGCCGCCGCGGGCGCCGTCCACGAGGTCCATCAGGCCGTAGCCGATCTCGAGCTCGATGGGATCGATGCGCATGTCGGAGGCGATCGCCTCAGGGGCGTCCCGGTTCAGTTCCGGTGCCGCGCCGGCGGCCGGGAGCTCGGCCAACTCGAGGGCGGGCCGGGCCTTGGCCCGGCTGGCGGCGATCCAGAGGCCACTGGCGACGAGGAGGAAGGGCAGCTTCGGGAGCCCGGGGATGAGGGCGATCACGGCCACCGCCACGGCCGCGATGCGCATGGCCCGGTCCTGGTTGCCGAACTGCTTGATCACGTCGGAGCCGAGGTCGGACTCCGTGGCCGCCCGGGTGACGATCAGGCCGGCGGCGATGGAGATCAGCAGGGCCGGGATCTGGGAGACGAGGCCGTCGCCGATGGTGAGCAGGCTGTAGGTCTCCACCGCCTCGCCGAGGCTGAGTCCCCGCTGCATCACCCCGACGATGAAGCCACCGAACAGGTTGATGACGGTGATGACGATGCCGGCGATGGCGTCGCCCTTCACGAACTTCGACGCCCCGTCCATGGCGCCGTAGAAGTCGGCTTCGGAGGCCACCTCGCGGCGTCTCGTACGGGCCTGCTCCTCGGTGATGAGACCCGAGGAGAGGTCGGCGTCGATGGCCATCTGCTTGCCGGGCATGGCGTCGAGGGTGAAGCGGGCCGCCACCTCGGCGACCCGGCTGGCGCCGTTGGTGATCACGACGAACTGGATCACCACGAGGATGAGGAAGATCACGAGGCCGACGACGAGCGACCCGCCGATCACGAAGTGGCCGAAGCTCTCGATCACCTTTCCGGCGAACCCGTTGAGGAGCACCAGTCGGGTGGCGCTGACGTTGAGGGCCAGCCGCAGCATCGTCGCCACCAGGAGCAACGACGGGAAGATCGAGAAGTCGAGGGGCCGCTCCACCGACATCGAGGTCAGCAGGATGACAACCGCGAACGAGAGGTTGCAGACGATCAGCAGGTCGAGCACCACCGCCGGCAGCGGCACGACCATCATCACGACGATGCCGATGATGATGGCGGGGACGGCGATCTGGCCGAGGCGGCTCGTGGGCACTGACGGACCTCGTGGGGTCGGAACGGCGCCGTCCAGTGGCGTGCATGGTGGGCCGTCCTGGCCGCACCGCTACCGATCGGCAGGTCAGGCGGCCGCTTGAGGGATCTGCAGCACGCCGCCGAACGACCGGGCGCTGCGCAGCTGGGTGAGGAACGCGAGGACCCGCGCCACGGCGTCGTAGAGGGCCGTCGGGATCTCCTCGCCGATCCGGACCGACGACTCGAGGGTGCGTGCGAGCGGGACATCTCGGACCAAGGGGACGTTGTGGGTGGTGGCTTCCTCACGGATCCGCTGGGCGACGGCCCCCTTGCCCTTGGCGACCACCCGCGGCGCGCCGCGGCCCTGCTCGTAGCGGAGGGCCACCGCCACGTGGGTCGGGTTCACGATCACGACGTCGGCGGTCGCCACGGCCGCGATCATGCGGTTGCGACCGATGGCCAGCTGGCGCTGGCGGATCTGGCCCCGCACGTGGGGGTCGCCCTCGGACTGTCGGTGCTCGTCCTTGACCTCCTGCTTGGTCATCTTCATGCCCTGCATGATCCGGCGCCGTTGGAGGGCGTAGTCGAGCACGGCGATCACCAGCCCCACCGCAGCGGTGTCGCGCGCGATGCGCAGGGTGGTGGCGGCGATGGCGCCGGTCACCGCGGTCAGCTCCAGCCGGCCGCTGCTGATGAGCGTGTCGGTGAGGTTGCGCAGGGGCGCCCACACCACGACCACGAGGGCGCCGACCTTCATCACGGACTTGGCGCCGTGCCACAGCCCCTGGGGGCTGAACAGGCGCTTCACGCCCTTGAGCGGGTTCACCCGTTCGGGCTTGGGCTTGAGCATGGTGAGCGAGGCGAAGCCGCCGGTCTGCGCAACGTGGCCCAGCACGCCGACGGCCATCATGGCCCCGGTGAGGGGCGCCGTGGCGAGCACGGCCTCCCGGAGGGCATCGCCGAAGAGCCCGAGGGCCGCCCCTTCGTCGGGGTGGGCGATCCCGTCCCGCACCTGGGTCATCACGCCGCGCAGCGCCGTCGTCGACCGGTGCACCGTGACCTCGAGGAGGAAGGTGGCGACGAGGACCTGCAACCAGGTCACCAGTTCGGGCGTGCGGGCGATCTGGCCCTTCTTGCGGGCGTCCTTCTTCTTCTTCGGCGTTGGTGCCTCGGTCTTGTCGTCCTTGGCCATGGCGGCGACCTAGCCGAGTCCCACGACGGTGAGGCTGCCCCGGACGATGCGCTCGACGAGCGACGTGGTGGCCCCGGGCAGCAGCGGGAGGGCCAGGCCCGTGAGCCCCAGGGTGAGGAGGATCTTGATCGGGAGCCCGAGCACGAACACGTGCATCTCGGGAGCGGCCCGGCTGAGGAGGCCGAGGGCGACGTCGGCGAGGAACAGCGCGGCGAGAAGGGGTGCGGCGATCTCGAGGGCCGCCACGAACAGGAGTCCGAGGTCCGCGGTGAGCACCTCGGCGACCGCGGCGCTGCGGAAGCCCGTGGTCGGCACGGCGTCGAAGGAGCGGAGGAAGCCGCGCACGAGGAGGAGGTGGCCGCCGATGACGAAGAGGAGGGTGACCGCCAGCAGGTTGTAGAAGCGGCCGAACAGGCTGGTCTGCACGTTGCTCTGGGGGTCGAGCACCTGCGCCATGGCGAACCCGCCGAACAGGTCGAGGAGCCCGCCCGCGGCCTGGATGGCGGCGAAGATCACCACGCCGATGAAGCCCATGGTGACGCCGATGGCCACCTGCACCGCCGCGCCCGACAGGAGCGACGCGGCGTCGAGGTCCACGGCCTGGTCCTGGAGGCGGGGGCCGACGGCCAGCGCGAGGGCAGCGGCCAGGCCCACCTTGATCCGGGCCGGCACCATCCGGGTGTTGAACGGGGGGCTCACCACGATCCAGGCCGTCGCCCGCGCCAGGGCCATGAGGTAGCCCACGGCCAGCGTCGGGTCGATCCGGATCGTCACGGCGTCGGGCAGGCCGCTAGCGCAGCAACGAGGGGATGAGGTCGAACAAGCGGTTGGTGAAGCCGACCAGTTCAGCGAGCATCCAGTTGCCGGCCACGATGATGACGACGGCGACGCCCACGAGCTTCGGCACGAAGGTCAGCGTGTGCTCCTGGATCTGGGTCACCGACTGCACGAGCGACACCCCGAAGCCCAGGGTGAGGGCGACGAGCAGGATCGGGGCGCTCACCTTGCCGGCGACCATCAGGGTCTCGGTGGCGATGTGGATGACGTCGGTGTCGGTCATGGCTCCTCGGGTCAGGTCGAGAACGAGGTGATGAGCGAGGTGACCACGAGGGCCCAGCCGTCGACCATCACGAACAGCAGCAGCTTGAACGGGAGCGACACCAGCGTCGGCGGCAGCATCATCATCCCCATCGACATCAGCGAGGAGCTGACGACGATGTCGATCACGAGGAACGGGATGAAGACGATGAAGCCGATGATGAAGGCCGTCTTCAACTCGGAGAGGGCGAAGGCCGGGACCAGGGCAGTGAGCTCGATGTCGTCCGGCCCCTTCGGCCGCTCGTCGGCGGTGGCGGAGGTGAACAGCTCCAGCTCGTCGTCGCCGACCTGGTCGAGCATGAACTCCCGGATGGGGCCGGTGGCCCGCTCCCACGCCACCTCCTGGGTGATGGCGCCGTCGAGGAGCGGTTGGAGGGCGTCTTCGTTGATCTTCGACAGGGTGGGGCCCATCACGAAGAGCGTGAGGAAGAGGGCCAGGCCGGCCAGCACCTGGTTGGGCGGCACGCCCTGGAGACCGAGGGCGTTGCGGGTGAGGGTCAGCACGATCACGATCCGGGTGAAGCCCGTGACCATGATCAGCAGCGCCGGGGCCACCGACAGGATCGTGAGACCCAGGATGATGACGACGCTCTGGCTGGGCTGGTCACCCGTGCCGGGCAGCTCCACGGTGAGCGAAGCATCGTTGTCGCCGGGTGACCCCGGGGTCGGCACCGTGGGTGCCACCTGGGCGCCGGCGGTGCTGGCGCCGGCGAGCACGCTCAGCAGCGCAACGAGCAGGCCGGCGAGCACCATCGCCATCGGGCGGGCGCGGCGCGAGCGGTCGTGGGACCGCCTGGGGGACACGGGAGCGGAGGGCGGTCAGCGTCGCCGGACGGTGCGATCGCGCAGCGCGTCGACGACGGCCGTCCATGTCGGAGCAGCGGCGGCTCGGCCGCCGTCAGGAGTCGCCGTCCGTGGCGACTCCGGGGCAAGGGGCACGAGGACATCGGGGTCGCCCTCGGCCAGGAGCGTGATCGACTGATCGGTGATGCCGAGCACCAGGGCCCGGTCACCGGCTCGCACCACACTGATCGAGCTGCGCCGTCCCAGGGGCTGGCGCAGGAGCACCTCCACCTCGGCGCGTCCGCGGCGGCGCACCTTGCCACCGCCGGTCGACCGCTGGAGGAGGTTCCCCGCCAAGCGCACGAGCAGCAGCACCACGGCCATCGACACGACCAGCCGGAGCAGGAGCGCGGGGAACGAGACGTCCATCGGGGGGATGCCGGCCTCAGCGGGCCGGCTCGTCCTCGTGGCCGACGACCTCGGTGATGCGGACGCCGAACTCCTCGTCGATCACCACGACCTCGCCCCGGGCGATCATCGTGCCGTTGACGAGGACGTCGACGGGGCTGCCGGCGGCTCGGTCGAGCTCGATGACCGATCCCGGCACGAGGTCGAGGACGTCCCGAACGAGCATCCGGGTGCGGCCGAGCTCGACGGTCACGGCCAGCTCCACGTCGTGGAGGAGCTCGAGACCCGAGGGCACGGAGCTCAGGCGGGGGGCGGTGGCGGAGGCGGGCGTCGCCGTCGGGGCCGGTTCGGGGGCGACCGGCGGGGCGGCCGCGGCCGGCACGAGGAGCACGAGGGTGGCCCGGTGCGACGCCTCGTCATGGAAGGTGACCGCCGTCATGTCGAGTCCGGGTCCGGTGGGCTCCCCGGTGGCCTCCCGGACGTCGACCAGGGCGGTCGGCTCCTCGCCCAGCGCGGCGACGACGGCCAGCAGGGCAGGCAGAGCTCCCTGGACGAGATCGTCGGCCGGCGGCGGGCCGACCTGCAGGTGGCGGGCGAGCGCAGGGTCGACGACGAGCCGGATGCGGGCGTCGCCCACCCGCCCCTCCACCGTCCGGGCGTCGGGCGACGGCGTCGCGAGCGAGGCGTCATCGGGCTGCACCGTCCAGCCGTCGGCACCGGCGATGGCGCTGAGGGCCGCCGGTGCGGCGGTGAGCAGTTCGGACACGAGGGCCGGCGGGGCCGGATCGGTGAGGGTCATCGTGGCTCCTGCGGATGGACGGCGGCGGTGGCGAGGACCGCCGCGAAGGGATCGGTCGGGAGCCCGTCGGCTCGCTCGGCCGGGACGAGCAGGCAGGCCAGGCGGCGCCCCCGTTGGCCGGGACGCGCCGGGAAGCAGTCGACGCCGGCGATCGAGACCGTGAGCGGGCGGTCGACGTGGTGGGCGAGCGGCACGACGTCGCCGGGGCGGAGGTCGAGGATCTCGGCCGACGACAGCTGCGCGGAGCGGAATCGCACGCTCACCTCCACCGGGGCGGGGGCCAGCGCCGAGTGCATCGCGTGGCGCACGACGTCGGCGTCGAACGTCGTGGGGTTCGAGCGCATCGACGTGCTCGACGCCTCGAGCAGCACCGACTGCAGCGACGAGAAGGGCACGCACAGGTTGGCCCGGCCTTCGTGGCTCCCGATCCGGAGGTCGAGGTCGAGGGTGATCACCATGTCGGTGCTGCCGGTGATCTGGGCGAACTGCGGGTTCGACTCGAACTGAACGATCCGGGGGGTGATCGGCACGAGCGGCTCGAAGGCGTAGCTCAGCTCGCGGAGGACCCGGTCCATCAGGTTGCGGACCAGCCCGGCCTCGATGTCGGTGAGCGGTCGGGCTGGCATCTCGCCGTCACCGGTGCCGCCGAGGAAGCGGTCCACCATGGCCATGACCACGTCGAGGGGGACGTGGAGGAGGGCCAGCCCGGGCAGCGGCTCGAGGGTGAGCGTGGCGAGGAAGGTGGGGTTCGGGGCTTCCCGGACGTATTCGTCGTAGGTGAGCTGACCGACACCGACGAGCTGCACCTGGGACACGGCGCGGAGCGACGTGGAGAGCACCGTCGTGAACTGCCGGGCGAAGGTCTCGCCAACGATCTGGAGCGCGCGGACGTGGTCGCGGTTGAACTTGTTGGGCCGACGGAAGTCGTAGGCAACGGGGGCGGCGTCGGTGGTGCTCATTCCGAGCCTCCCGATCGGACCGCATCGTCCCGACTTGAGGACCGGCTACTGCATCACGAACTGGTGGAAGAACACCCCCACCACCTCGCCGTGGTACAGCTCGTGCAGTTCCTCCTCCAGTGCGTGCTTTGCCCGATCCCGACCGCCGGCCTCCGAGAGGGAGCCCATCGACTCCCCACCGAGGATCTCGATGGTGGCGTCGAGCGCTTTGGCGTAGCCCTTCGTGGGGTCGTCCTCGGCAGCGGTTCCGTGGCCTCCGCCGCTTCCGGCTCCGGGTGAGAGCTCGAGGGCCAGCCCCACCTGGAGCAGGTGCCCGTCGGCCAGGTTCAACGTCACCTTGTCGAGCACGACGATCGGGCCGGGTTCGACCGTGGTGGTCGTCGCCTCGCCCGAGGCCGCTTGCGCAGGGGCGCCGCCCATCAGCTTCGGTCCGGCCACGGCCCCGATGGCCACGAACGCCGCGGCCATGCCGATCATCTTGAGCTTGCTCGACCCTTCGGCGGCCTCCTCGGTGGATGCTTGCTTCGTCTTCTTCTTGGCCATGTCAGGCCTCCTGGTCCTGGCTGGTGGTGGAGCGGACGACGATCTCGACCCGCCGGTTCTGGGCCCGGCCGTCGGCCGAGTCGTTGGTGGCGAGGGGTCGCTGGTCGGCGTACCCCGCTGCGGAGAGCCGGTCGGCGTCGATGCCGTGGCCGGTGACGAGGGCCCGGAGCACGGAGGTGGCCCGAGCGGTGGACAGCTCCCAGTTCGACGGGAACCGTTCGGTGTTGATCGGCACCGCGTCGGTGTGGCCCTCGACGGCGAGCAGGTTCGGCAGGGGCGCCAGGGCGTCCGACACCACGTCGAGGATCGCCTTGCCATCCGGGGTGAGATCCGCCGAGCCCGGTGCGAACAGGACCCGATCGGTGACGATCGTGACGATGAGGCCCCGGGCCTCGTAGCGGAACCGGGCGACCTGGTCGAGGCCGGCCACGCGCAGCTGCTCGGTGATCTGGGCTTGGGCCTGCTGCAGCGTGACCCGCTCGCGCTCGACGGTCTCGGTGGTGGCTTGCTTCTCGGCGAGCGCGTTCTCGGCCTCGGTGAGGGTGGCCAGCTGCGGTTCGGTCAGCAGCCCTCCCTCGTGCAGCTCGATGAGCGACGACTCGCCGTTGCCGAACTCGTTCAGCCCGGCCTTGAACTGCTTGAACTTGGCCAGGTCGACCTGCGAGATCGAGAACAGCACGATGAACAGCACCATCAGCAACGTGATCATGTCGGCGTAGGTGATCAGCCAGCGCTCGTGGTTCTCGTGCTCCTCTTCCTCTTCGTGGCGGACCCGTCGGGCGCTCATGTCACGCCGCCCGCTCGGTCGGCTCCGGCCGCTCGTCCGGCGACAGGAACGACAGCAGCTTCTGCTCCACGATCCGGGGGTTGGCGCCGGCCTGCACCGACAGCACGCCCTCGAGCACCAGCTCCATGTGCTTGGCCTCGAGGTCGCCCAGCCGGGCCAGCTTCTTGCTGATCGGGAGCCAGAAGGCGTTGGCCGACAGGACGCCCCAGAGGGTGGCGACGAAGGCGCCGGCGATCAGGTGGCCGAGCTCGTCGGGGTTCGACAAGTTCTCGAGCACGTGGATCAGTCCGAGGACCGTGCCGATGATCCCGAGGGTCGGGGCGAAGGCACCCATGTCCCCGAAGAACTTCGAGGCGATCTTGTCGTGCGATCGCTTCGACCTGATCTCGGCCTCGAGGATCTCCCGCAGCTCCTCAGGGTCCGTGCCGTCGACGGCCAGCTCGATGCCCTTCTTCAGGAACGGGTCGTCGATCGACTTGGCGGCTTCCTCGAGGGCGAGGAGGCCCTCTCGACGGGCGGTCTCGGCGAACTCCACCACGGTGGCGATCGAGGACTCGGGGTCGGCGGGGGTGCCGGTGAAGGCCCGGCCTACTGCGCCCATGGACCCGGTGAAGTCCTTCATCATGCCGGTGGCCATCGTCACGCCGAGGGTGCCGCCGAGCACGATGATCATCGGGGGGATGAGCAGGATCGATGTCGGCTCGCCGCCCTCCATGATCATGGAGACGAAGACCGCTGCGATCGCGATGCCGACGCCGACGAGGGTTGCGATGTCCATGTCAGCTCTCCTCGCCGCTCGACACCACGCGCAGCGGCGGTGCTGGTGAGGTGGCGGTGGGTGGATCGTGCAGCGTCCGGGCCACGACACCGGCACGGAACTCGCGAACGGCGACGATCACGTCGTCGAGCGATTCGGCCACGAGGTACTTGGTGCCGTCGACCAACGTGATGACGGTGTCGGGGGAGGCGTCGACCCGCTCGATGAGGTCCGAGTTGATGGCCAGGCGGGTGCCGTTCAGCCGGGTGAGAGCGATCATGGGTGTCCTGTCCTTGGACTGCTGACGCCGACCCATCCGTGGTCGGCCAGCCCCTCCCATCGGCGGCGATGGGAGGGGCTTTAGGGCTGACGGCTAGCGCTTGAGGTTCACGAGGTCCTGGAGGAGCTCGTCGCTGGCGGTGATCACCCGGGAGTTCGCCTGGAACCCGCGCTGGGCGATGATCAGGTTGGTGAACTCGCGGGCCAGGTCGACGTTCGACATCTCGAGCGTGGACCCGAGCAGGGTGCCCCGCCCGCCCGCGCCGGCCACGCCGATGTTGGCCAGGCCGGAGTTGACGGTGGGTCGGAACAGCGACCCGCCGGCCTTCTCGAGGCCCATCGGGTTGGTGAAGCTCCCCAGGGCGATGCGGCCGAGCGGCCGGTTCCGGCCGTTCGAGAACACGCCGGTGACGATCCCGTCCTGTCCGATGGCGAAGCTCTGGAGTGACCCGAGGTCGTAGCCGTCCTGGGAGATGGCGGCCACGGAGGTCTCTCCCGCGAACTGGGTGAGGGCGTTGGCCGAGCCCGGCGCGCCGAGGTCCACGGTGATGCCGCCAGGGAAGTTGCCGCTCAGCATCGTGATGCTCGGGTTGGGGCTGAGGAGGGCACCGGTGGAGCCGTCGAAGGCCAGGGAACCGGCGGCCTCGAAGGTGCCGTCGCCGTTGGTGTCCACCGCGAAGTCCCACGTGTTGGCCGCGGTCCTGGTGAAGCTGGCCGACACGGAGATCGGCGTACCGAGCTGGTCGTACACCTTGATGGCGGTGACCACGGCCTGGCCGATGGGTGAGCTGGCGTCGAGGTTGCCACCGAGCGCCATCGACGTGGTGGCCGACGGGGCCAGCGTCTGGCCCAGCGGCATCGACAGGTCCACGGACGCGGCGTTGGTGTTGATGGCGCCGGTGGCGTCGGCGATCCAACCCTGCACGATCGAACCGTCGGCGCTGGTGAGGCGACCGGTGGCGTCGAAGGCCAGCGCACCGGCCCGGGTGTAGAGCGTCTCGGCGCCCTGGCGGACCACGAAGAAGCCGTCGCCCTGGATCGACAGGTCGGTGGCGCTGCCGGTGAGCTGCGAGGCCCCGCCGGTGAAGTTGGTGGAGATGCCGGCGATCTTCACGCCGAGGCCCACCTGCGCGGGGTTGGTGCCGCCCGCGGTGGCGGTGGGGACGCCGGCGCCCGTGAGCACCTGGCTGAGGAGGTCCTGGAAGACGACGCTGCTCGACTTGAAGCCGGCCGTGTTGACGTTGGCGATGTTGTTGCCGATCACGTCGACCATCGTCTGGTGGCTTCGAAGTCCGGACACGCCGGAGAACATCGAACGGAGCATGGAGGGATTCCTTTCGCTGGCGACGTCAGGTGGTGACGTCGCGGATCTGGTTGAACGGGATCTGGATGTCGCCGACGCGCACGCTGGCGCCGTCGGAGCCGAAAGCCGCTGCGGTGACGACGCCGTTGCGGACCTCCCCCTGGGGGTCGGCCCAGCTCACGGTCCGGCCGACGAGGGAGGCCGCGGCGAGCGCCTGGTTGTCGGCGATGAGACGCTCGGACTGCTCGGCCAGTGACGTGAGCTTCTCCACCATCGTGAACTGGGCCGTCTGGGCCAGGAACTGGGTGCCGTCGGTCGGGCTGAGCGGGTTCTGGTACTTCAGCTGGGCCACGAGCAGCTGGAGGAAGGTGTCGGTGCCGAGGGTGTCGTCGGCCTTGCGGGCCTGGGCCGCGTTGGGGGGCGTGGGTGCGGTGGCGGCGGTTGCGGGGTCGATGGGCACGGGGCTCCGATCTAGAGGAGGAGGTCGAGGGCGGTGGCGCTCGACGTCGCGACCGACCGGGGGTCGGTCACGAGGGACGGGGAGGGGCGCCGGCCGAGGTCGGCCGCGAGCTCGGGCCCGTCGTCGCTCGTCGGCGGGCGGTGGCCGGGGTGATCGCCCACGTCGAGCCCGCCGGTGGCGATGCCGGCCGACTCGAGCGCGGCGCGCAGCTCGGGCAGGTGCTGGCGCACGAGGTCGGCCGTGCTGCGCTCCTGCGCACCCAGGTGCACGTGCACCAGGTCGTCAGCGAGGTGGATCCGCAGCTCTACCCGGCCGAGGTCGGCCGGATCGAGCTGCACGGTGAGCTCGTGGTCGCTCCCCGCCCGTTGGGCGGTGAGCTCGCCGAGCTGATCGCCGAGGTGG
>JALYWQ010000372.1 GCA_030852625.1 Actinomycetota bacterium | reverse complement strand
AGTCGAGCAAGCCGCTCGTGATCATCGCCGAGGACATCGAGGGCGAGGCCCTCGCCACCCTCGTGGTGAACAAGATCCGCGGCACCTTCAAGTCGGTGGCCGTGAAGGCTCCCGGCTTCGGTGAGCGTCGCAAGGCGATGCTCCAGGACATGGCCACCCTCACCGGCGGCCAGGTCATCACCGAGGAGGTCGGCCTCAAGCTCGAGAACACCACCCTCGACCTGCTCGGCCGGGCCAAGCGGGTCATCGTCACCAAGGACGAGACCACCATCGTCGAGGGCGCCGGCGACGACAACGACATCAAGGGTCGGATCCAGCAGATCAAGAACGAGATCGAGGGCACCGACTCGGACTACGACCGCGAGAAGCTCCAGGAGCGGCTCGCCAAGCTCTCCGGCGGTGTCGCCGTCCTCAAGGTCGGCGCCGCCACCGAGGTGGAGCTCAAGGAGAAGAAGCACCGCATCGAGGACGCCGTCTCCACGACGAAGGCGGCCATCGAGGAGGGCGTGGTCGCTGGTGGCGGCACCACGCTGCTGCGGGCCCAGGCCAAGGTGCTCGAGGCCACCAAGAAGCTGAAGGGCGACGAGCTCACCGGCGCCAAGATCGTGGTGTCGGCCCTCGAGGCCCCGCTGCACCAGATCGCCATCAACGCCGGCCTCGAGGGCGGCGTGGTGATCGAGCGGGTCCGGATGCTCGACGGCGCCGGCGAAGGCCTCAACGCCGCCACCGGTGAGTACGAGGACCTCGTGAAGGCCGGCATCATCGATGCCGCCAAGGTCACCCGTTCGGCGCTGCAGAACGCAGCGTCGATCGCGGCGCTCTTCCTCACCACCGAGGCCGTGATCGCCGACAAGCCCGAGAAGGACGCCCCCGGCATGCCTGGTGGAGGCATGGAGGACTTCTAGGCCGGCGTCACCACGACGTAGCGAACGGGCCCCTTCGGGGGCCCGTTCGTCGTTTTCAGCCCGAGCCCGGGTCGTCCCAGCGCGGCTTCCGGGGCGGGAGCCAGTCGGGATCGACGTCGTCGGCGGGCTCGACCGGCCGCATGGCCAGGTCGATGGCGCTCCACAGCGTCTGGCTGTTGCCGAAGAACAGGATCGGGGTCAGCCCGGCCACGGCGAAGCAGGCCACGAAGATCGGGAGGGCCCGGCGGTCGTCCCACATGATGGCGACGGACCCCACGAGGGTGAGGGCGAGCAGGCCGAAGGTGACCACGGTGTTCATGCCGAGGGCACCGATCCAATGGCCCTCCTCCCGCTTGAGCGGGAAGTTGCAGCGCGGGCACCGGTCCTTCTTCTCGAAGAAGGTTCGGAACTGCCCGCCGGCGCCGCAGAGGGGGCAACGACGGAACAGACCGCGGAGCAGGAGGCGCCGAAGGGTGAGGACCTTGGTGTTGCGCGGTCCTCCGGGCACGGAGCTCAGCCGAGGTAGCGGAAGACGACCTCCGCCACGCACGCCGGCTTGGGCGACCCCTCCACCTCGAAGGTGAGGCCGTAGGTGAGCTGCACCCCGCCCGTCACGTCCTCGACCTCCTGCAGCACCGCCGTCACGCGGAGCTTCGAGCCGACCGGGACCGGGGACGGGAACCGCAGCTTGTTGAGGCCGTAGTTGAGGGCCATCGTGAAGCCGGTGACCCGGACGACCTGGGGGAGGAGCACCGGCGCCAGGCTGATGGTGAGGTAGCCGTGGGCGATGGTGGTGCCGAAGGGGCCGTCCTTGGCCTTCTCGGGGTCGACGTGGATCCACTGGTGGTCACCGGTGGCATCAGCGAACAGGTTGATGCGCTCCTGGGTGATCTCGATCCAGTCGGAGGTGCCGAGGGTCTCGCCGACGAGGGCCTTGAGCTCGTCGGCGCCGTTGATCGTTCTGGTCATGGTCTGACCGTACCCCGGTACCCTCGGCGTCGTGCCACGGGGAAGGACGATCCGGTTGCTGACCCGTCGCTGGGACGGAGCGGAGCTGCATCGACGCCCCGACGAGCTCATCGTGGAGGAACCCCTCGAGGTCCGGCTCGACGATCACCTCGTGGCCACCACGATGCGGACGCCCGGTCACGACTTCGAGCTGGCCGTCGGCCTCTGCCACGGCGATGGCCTGCTCGGCGGGGCCACGGTGCTGTCCTGTCGCTACTGCGGAACGGGGTCGGCCACCGACACCGAGTTCAACGTGGTGAGCGTCGACACCGGCGGCCAGGCACCCGTGCCGGCCGCTCGCCTCGCGGTGACCAGCTCGTCGTGCGGGCTCTGCGGCTCCGACCAGATCGCTGACCTGCGGGACCGCATCCACCCGCTCCCGACCGGCGACCCGTGGCCGGTGGAGCTGCTGGCGTCGATGCCCGAGCGGGTGCTGCCGAGCCAGGAGCTCTTCGGCCTCACCGGCGCGGTGCACGGGGCGGCGGCCTTCGACCGGTCGGGGGAGGTGCTGGTGGTGCGGGAGGACATCGGTCGTCACAACGCGGTGGACAAGGTGGTGGGGCACCTGCTGCTCGACGGTCGGCTGCCGGCGTCGGAGCTGGGCCTCTACGTGAGCGGCCGGGCGGGGTTCGAGATCGTCCAGAAGGCGTGGGCGGCCGGTTTCGGCGCCGTGATCTCGGTGAGCGCACCGTCGGGCCTGGCGGTGGAAGCGGCCCGCGCCGCGGGGCTCACCCTCGTGGGGTTCGTGCGAGGGGAAGGCCCCTCCACGGCCAACGTGTACGCGCCCTGAAGGCTCTGGTTCCCGCTCCTCCCGCTGGCATCCTGCAGTAGCGTCGCCGCATGCGAACCCGTCGAACGGCCCTGTCCGCCGGCCTCGTGGCCCTCCTCCTCGTCGCCGGTGCCTGCGGCGACGACGGCGACAGCGGTGACGACACCGACACCTCCGCCGTCGACACCGACTCCGGCGCGCCCGAGGGCCTGGTGGCCGAGGGCGCCCTCACGGTCTGCAGCGACACCCCGTACGAGCCCTTCGAGTTCGAGGGCGACGACGGCGAGCAGACGGGCTACGACATCGACCTCCTCCGGGCCATCGCCGACGACGGCGACCTCGACCTCGAGGTGAAGGACCTGCCCTTCGACGGCATCCTCGGCAGCCTGGCCGCCGGCGACTGCGACGTGGTGGCCTCCGCCGTCACGATCACCGAGGAGCGGGCCCAGCAGGTCGACTTCAGCGACCCCTACTTCGACGCCGACCAGTCGCTCCTCGTGCGGGCCGCCGATGCCGAGACCTACGCCACGCTCGTCGGCCTGACCGGTCAGCGCATCGGCGTGCAGGGCGGCACCACCGGCGAGACCTACGCCAACGAGCACCTGCCCGAAGGGGCCACCGTCGTCAGCTTCGAGGACAGCGACGCCATGTTCGCAGCGCTGATCTCGGAGGACGTCGCCGCCCTCCTGCAGGACCTCCCGGTGAACGCCTACCGCGCCACGCAGGACGAGCGCTTCGTGCTCACCGAGTCCTTCACCACCGGCGAGCAGTACGGCTTCCCCGTGGCCAAGGGCAAGGGCGAGATCCTCGAGTTCATCAACGACGGCCTGGCCACCCTGCGGTCCGACGGTCGCTTCGACGAGATCTACGCCTCCTACTTCGGGGAGAACGAGTAGCTCTCACCCGACGGCAGCGGGCCCGCCTCATCCGCTGGGCCGTCTACGCGGCCACGCTCGGCCTGCTGGCCTGGCTGGCGGTCCTCGTCGACTGGGGACGGCTGCGAGAAGCGTTCTTCGACACCGAGATCTTCTCGGAACAGTTCCCGAAGATCGTCACCCACGCTGCCCGCAACACCCTGATCTTCACGTTCTTCGGCTTCGTCATCGGGCTGAGCCTGGCCCTGCTGCTGGCCCTGATGCGGCTGTCGTCGATGCGGCCCTACCGCTGGTTCGCCATCGGCTGGATCGAGCTGTTCCGCGGCGTCCCCGCCCTCACCACCCTCCTCGCGGTCGGCTTCGCCGTGCCCATCGCCCTCCAGTGGCGGGTGCCGTTCACCTACGGACCGGGATCGGTGGGCCTGGGCATCGTGTACTCGGCCTACATGGCCGAGACGATCAGGGCCGGCATCGAAGCCGTGCCGAAGGGGCAGATCGAAGCGGCCCGTTCCCTCGGCATGACGCCGACCCGGGCCATGTCGTCGATCGTGCTGCCGCAGGCGTTCCGCATCATCATCCCGCCGCTGACCAACGAGGTGGTGGCGCTGGTGAAGGACACCTCGCTCCTCTACATCCTCGGCACCACCGCCTCCACCGTCGAGATCACGAAGTTCAGCCGGGACGCAGCCCTCAAGACCTTCAGCGTCACCCCGCTGCTGGCCGGCGCCCTCGTGTACCTCGCCATCACGATCCCGCTCACGCGTGGCATCGCGCTGCTCGAACGGAGGAACCGCCGTGCTCGGTGACGTGGCGTCGGTGATCGAGGTGGTCGATCTCCACAAGAAGTTCGATGACCTCGAGGTGCTGCGCGGGGTGTCGATCACCGTCGCTCCCCGCGAGGTGGTGTGCATCATCGGGCCGTCCGGCTCGGGCAAGTCCACCCTGCTCCGGTGCGTGAACCTGCTGGAGCAGCCCACCTCCGGCCGCATCCTCATCGAGGGTGAGGACATCCTCGACCCCGACTGCGACATCGATCGGGTCCGCCAGAAGATCGGCATGGTCTTCCAGTCGTTCAACCTGTTCCCGCACCTCACGGTGGTCGGCAACTGCACGATCGCGCAGCGCAAGGTGCTGCGCCGCTCGAAGCAGGAGGCCGAGGCGGCCGCCCGGCGGGCCCTCGAGCGGGTCGGTCTCCTCGACAAGGTCGACGAGCACCCGGTCCGCCTCTCCGGCGGTCAGCAGCAGCGGGTGGCCATCGCCCGGGCCCTCTGCATGGACCCCGACATGATGCTCTTCGACGAGGTCACCAGCGCCCTCGACCCGGAGCTGGTCGGCGACGTGCTGGCGGCCATGCGCCAGCTGGCCGACGACGGCATGACGATGCTCGTGGTGACCCACGAGATGGGCTTCGCCCGCCGGGTGGCCGACCGGGTGATCTTCATGGACGGCGGGGTGATCGTGGAGGAGGGCCCGCCCGACGCGGTCCTCGGCGACCCGCAGGAGGAGCGGACCAAGCGGTTCCTCCGCCGCGTGCTCGACCGCGACGAGGGGTAGCCCCCGTCAGTGCACGGCGGCGGACGCTTCGCGGGCGGCCTCCAGGAGGGCGCTGGCATCGGAGGCTTCGACGGCGATCGTCTGGAAGGTGACGACGAACCGTCCGATCGACCGCACCGCGATCCACTCGGTGATCTGGGTCTCCACGACGGACACGGCGAAGTCGGCCAGCTCGCGGGAGGCAGCGCCCTCGGCGGTGGCCAGGTCGAGGACCTTGTCCCGGGCCCGAGCGGCGGTGCCGCGGTCAGGGAACAGGTAGATCCCCACCGTGACCGCTCGACCGTCGGCCGATGCCCACTGCCGCACCACGCCGGCACCGGCGCCGTAGGTGGGCATCGTCGGCCCGCCGGCACCGAGCTCGTCGAGGGAGAGGTTGTCGTAGCTGTCGCCGTTGCCGTCGGTGTTTCCCGACAGCAGCTCCAGCGTGGGGTCGACGTCCTGGACCTCGGCGTCGCTGAGCAGGTAGCCGGCCATCTCCTCGGAGGTCGGTCCGGCGTCGATGCGCTCCTGGTCGATCGGGTCAGGACCGTCGTCCCCACCGCCGATGCGACCGATGAGCGTCGATGCCGACACCGCGAGCAATGCGACCGCAACCACGGCGGCGGCGAACCGGAAGATCCGGCCGCGGCGGTGGCGTCGCCAGTCGAGCTGGCGCTGGAGGAGCTGGTCCTCGTCGCTCAGCACCCAGGTGCCGTCGTCGACGTCCTCGGTGGGGCTCCAGTTGCGGGGGTCCTCGGCCAAGGGGCCAGCGTACGAGCCGATACCCTCGGCCCCATGCCCGCTCCCCTCGAGCCCAGCGTCGGCTGGGGCGTCCTCCACCTCTTCTGCAAGGCCACGCCGCTGGCCGACGGGGAGGCCGTGGCCTCCGCCGTACGGGGGGCTGAGGGCGATGGCATCCAGGTGGTGTCGGCGGCCATGCTCGGCCACAAGGCCGACCTCGGCTTCATGGTGCTGGGGGCCGACCTCTGGCGGTTGCGGCAGCTGCAGACCGACCTGGCCGCGGCCGGCCTCGAGGTGGTCGACAGCTACGTGTCGCTCACGGAGCTCTCGGAGTACAACCCTGACCCGCCCGAGGAGCTGAAGCAGGCCCGCCTGCACCCGAACCTGCCGCCCGAGGGCAAGACGGCGTTCTGCTTCTACCCGATGTCGAAGCGGCGGGGTGACAAGGACAACTGGTTCACGCTGCCCCACGATGCCCGCAAGGAGCTCATGTACGCCCACGGCATGAGCGGCCGGAAGTTCTCCGGCCGGGTGCTCCAGGTGGTCACCGGATCCACCGGCATCGACGACTTCGAGTGGGGCGTCACCCTCTTCGCCGTGCACCCCGACGACCTCAAGGAGGTCGTGTACACGATGCGGT
>JALYWQ010000294.1 GCA_030852625.1 Actinomycetota bacterium | reverse complement strand
CCCGGGTGCTGGAGGAGGACCGCGAAGCAGGCCGCCGGATCGAGGTCGGTGGCGGGGTCGCCGACGACGAGGTCGATGCCGATGGGCTCGGCCCGTGCGGCCACCACGGCGATGGTCTGCGGGTGGGTCTCGGCGTCGACGAAGAAGGTCGTGCCGGCGTGCTTGGTGGAGCGCCGCAGCAGGGTCATGGCCTCGGCGGCCGCCGTCGACTCGTCGAGCATCGACGCGTTGGCCACGTCCATCGCCGTGAGGTCGCAGACCATGGTCTGGAAGTTGAGGAGGGCCTCGAGCCGGCCCTGGCTGATCTCGGGCTGGTAGGGCGTGTACGCCGTGTACCAGGCCGGGTTCTCGAGCACGTTGCGCTGGATCACCCCGGGCACGTGGGTGCCGTAGTAGCCGGCGCCGATGAGCGACGTGACCACGCGGTTGCGGTCGGCCAACCGGCGCAGGGCCGCCAGGACCTCCGGCTCGGAGCCCGCCGCGGGCAGTTGCAGTGGCTCGTCGGCCCGGATCGACTTCGGCACCGCCTGGTCGATGAGCTCGCCGAGGCTGGCCACGCCGAGGGCGGCGAGCATCGGGGCCAGGTCCTCCGGGCGAGGACCGAGGTGGCGATCGGCGAAGGTGGTGGCGGGCTGGCGCACGGGCAGGACCTCGGCAGGGGAGTGGCGGGTGTGGTCGCTACCCCCGCTGTCGCCTGCGCTCCAGCGTTGCCTCCCCCACACGGTCCTGGATGCCTGAGAGGTTCCGGGGCGGTTGCACCTTCGGCGCCCGACCTCCTCGCCGGGGCGGGGGGCCGGGTCTCTCCCGTGCGGGTTCGTCAGCACCGGCACGGTAGCAGCGGGCGCCGTCGGGTCCGCGCCAAGCCGGTCGAGGGCCACGGGACGATCACGCACCGCGATGGGGGCCTTCGGTAAGGTTGCGGTTCCATGTCGGAACGGTGACGTTCATGACGCCACCCGTCCCAGGAGTACCCCTGCATGCCGTCGTCTGGCGGAAGACACTCGGCCATCGAACCCAGCGCGACACGAGCCATGGCACGCACCGTGGCCGTGGCCGCGCTGTTCGTGACGAGCCTGGTCCTCGGCGTGGCGGGCTCGGCGACCCCCGCCGCGGCCGCCGACGGGATGGCGCTGCTCTGCAACCGCGCCGACTACGGCTGCGTCGACCACACCGGCTACCGCGGCCAGAGCTACTGGGGCGCCAACTTCAACCGGGTCGGGCACAACTGCACGAGCTACGTGAGCTACCGCCTGGCCATGGCCGGCGCCGCCCAGCCGTGGTTCACGATGGGCAACGCCAACCAGTGGGACGAGAAGGGTCGCGGCAAGGTCCCGATCGACGACATCCCTGCGGTGGGGAGCGTGGCCCAGTGGGAGGGCGGGACCCGGCTGGCGCCCGGCGCCCGCGGGCACGTGGGCTACGTCGAGGCCGTGAACGCCACGAGCATCGAGATCACCGACGACTCGAGCAGCGGCGGCACCCGGCGCTACACGATCACCCGTGGGTCGCCCTACTGGCCCGACAACTTCATCCACATCCTCGACACGCCCACCGCTCCCACCCTCAGCTCGGCGTCGTTCAACCTGGCCTCCAAGCCGGCGGTGAAGGGGTTGAAGCCCATCGACACCGGCTCGACGTTCCAGTTCGGCGCCGCCGGGGAGCTGCCCGTGGCCGGCAACTGGGACGGCAAGCGAGGCGACAGCGTCGGCACGTTCCGGGACGGCGGCTGGATGCTGACCAACAGCAACCGCACCAGCCCCGCGAAGCGGATCCGCCTCGACTTCGGTGGTCCCGGTGACCTCCCGATCGTCGGCGACTGGGACGGCGACGGCAGGGACAGCGTCGGTGTGTTCCGCGACGGCACCTTCCTCCTCACCGACGACCTGCTCCGTCCCGAGATCCACCAGCAGTTCGCGTTCGGTGAACCGGGCGACGTGCCCGTCGCCGGCGACTGGGACGGCGACGGCGTCGACACGGTCGGCGTCTACCGCGACGGCGTGTGGGTCCTGTCGAACGGTCACCAGGCCAACGCCCTCCGCACCATGCAGCTGTCGTTCGGGCACGAGGGCTACCTCCCGGTGGTCGGCAACTGGGACGGCAAGCGCGGCGACAGCATCGGCGTGTTCCGGGACGGGGTCTGGGTGCTCCGCAACCGCAACGCCAGCGGTCCCGAGAAGCTGTTGACCCTGCGCCTCGGCGCCGAGGGCGACATCCCGCTCCCCGGGGCGTGGACGGCGGGGAGCACCCTGCCAGGCATCGCCCGCTGACCAACTGGGCACATCTCCTGGGTGAGTCTCGCCGCTAGCCCCTCGCGCCCCCATCCGCCTGCCGGTGCGGAGGCCCTGACCACTGCCACGCCCGCCGCACCACCCGACTCCCCGACGGTGCGGGCGCCTCGGGGGCGGTGGACCTCGCTCGACGCCATGCGGGCCCTCGCCCTCTTCGGCATGGTCGCCCACCACGTGGCCACCTGGACCAGCGGGCAGGTGCGGCAGCGCTGGATCGGCTTCGAGGACTTCGCGGTGACCGACCTGGCCGCACCGATGTTCGCCATCGGCGTCGGAGCGGCCGCCTACCTCGTGGGCACCCGGGTCGTCACCGACGTCCACCCGGCCCGCGTCGCGATCTCGGTGGTGGGGAAGTGGATCAAGGTCCTCCTCCTCGCGATGGGCCTCGAGCTCGCGGTGCAGGGACGGCTCGACGGGGGAGGGGTGCTCTACACCCTGTTCGTGGTCGGGCTCGCCACGACGGCGCTGGTGGCGGTCGGGCTCCGGTCGGGCTGGGCGTGGTGGGCCATCGCAGCCGGCGGCGCGGCACTGGCGGGGCCGGCCACCCACGCACCCGGCCGCGCCGTCGGCGCCCTCGACCAGCTCTGGAGCGGCAACTTCGCGGTCACCACCTACCTCGCGTTCGCGGCCGCCGGTGCCGCGGTGACCGCCATGGCCGGTCGTGGGGGAGAGGCGGCACTCCCCCTCTGGCGGGCCACGGCCGGCGTGCTCGCCGGCGGCACCCTGCTCTCGTTCGTCGCACCCTCCACCGCCCCCGACGGCATATGGCCGCCGTCCCGCCACCCCGGCGACCTCGCCTTCAGCGTGTGGGGCATGGCCGGCACCTTCGCAGTGTGGGCTGTCCTCCGTGCCGTCCTCCGAGGCGGGCCGGTCACCGACGGGCTCGTGCGGGCCGGCCAACGCACCCTCCTCGTGTTCGCGCTGCACTACTGCATCCGGATCGTCATGGGCCGGGCCGGCCTCCTCAGCACCCTGGACACGCGCGGCTGGGGCCTCGCGACGTGGGGCGTGATCATCGCCATCTGCCTCGCGTCGACCATGCCGAAGCCGACCTGGGTCCAACGCCGGGGACCGACCGTCACCTAACATTCCGTCACGTGACGGAATTGCCGATGGGGCAGCGGTGCCGGTGGTGCGGTCGGGGACTCGACCCGCGGCCCGGCCCCGGCCGTAAGCGGGAGTTCTGCAAGCAGAGCTGCCGCCAGGCCGACTACGTGGCCCGACAGCGCAGCCAGGAGCTCGGGCTCAGCGACGACGAGCTCGTGGTCACGCGAGCCGAGCTCGACGAGCTGCGGGACAAGCTCTACGTGCTCGAAGCAGCGATCGAAGACGTTGACCGGGACCTGGAGCAGGCCGAGAGCGAAGCGGACGTGCGGGCGGCGCTCCAATGGTTGCTGCAGGCGGCCCGGCCACTGGCAACTTGACGTAACGAGGATTATCGGCGGCCCGATGTGGGAGCGCCTGCGGCGCTGAGGGGTCGACCGCCGATAATCCCGGCGCGTTATCGACGGCGTGAGGCCTCGGTCGCCCTCGCTTCGCTCGGCCTCCTCGGCTGGCTTCGCCGATAACCCCCCGCACGCCTCGAACACCTTTGCCAGCCGTCCTAGGACCCGTCACCATCTCGAGCTTGACCTGCTAGGCCGTAAATCCTACTGTGCCGGTCGGAATTACCCGTCACCTTCGATCGGACCCTTGATGCGCCGCCTGCTCACGTTTGCCTTTGCCGGCGTCATCGCCCAGCTCGTCGATGGTGCGTTGGGGATGGCGTATGGGGTGACCGCCACGTCGTTCCTGCTCGCGGGTGGGACGGCGCCGGCGGTGGCTTCGGCGACCGTGCACCTGGCGGAGGTTGGTACGACGTTCGTGTCGGGGGTGTCGCACTGGCGGGTGGGGAATGTTTCGTGGCGGCTCGTGGCGCTCCTCGGGATTCCTGGCGCGGTGGGTGCGTTCCTCGGGGCGACGGTGCTCAGCAACCTCGATGGGGACGCGGCCAAGCCGTGGATCGCGGGTGTGCTCCTGGCCCTTGGGGCGTTGGTGCTGGCTCGGTTCACGTTCGGGCGTACGCCGACGCCGGCTCCCGAGGAACGGCTGCGGGCCCGTTGGATGACGCCGTTGGGGGTGAGCGCTGGGTTCGTGGACGCCATCGGCGGTGGTGGTTGGGGGCCGGTCACCACCCCCACGTTGCTGACGTTCGGGCGGCTCGAGCCTCGGCGGGCCATCGGGTCGGTGTCGGCGTCGGAGTTCCTCGTCTCGTTGGCGGCCAGCCTCGGGTTCCTGTTCGGACTTTCCGGTGAAGGCGTCGACGCTGGGATCGTGATCGCACTGCTGCTCGGCGGCGTCGCTGTCGCTCCCCTTGCCGCACTGCTGGTCCACCGGCTGCACGTCCGGGTCACCGGCACCCTCGTCGGGTGCCTCGTCATCATCACCAACGTGCGGGTCCTCCTGAAGGAGGCCGGGTGGGCGGGGTCCGCTCGATTCGCGGTGCTCGTCGCACTCGTCGCCGTGGCCGGGATGCTGCTGGTGGCTGCGGTGAGGAAGGCCCGCTCGGAAGCGGCTCCCACCGAGGTGACCGAGGCCGAACCAGTCGTTCTCTGAGATCGTCCGGGGGTACCGTCGACCCATGTCGCCTCGTGCCGAGGGTCGAGCCCCCCACCGCGACCCTCGACGGGAGGGCCGCCGGCAGCAGCTCCTCGAAGCCGCCGTCGAGGCCATCCGCACCACCGGGCCCGGGGCCACGATGGAGCAGCTGGCTCGTCAGGGCGGCGTCACCAAGCCCATCCTCTACCGCCACTTCGGCGATCGGGACGGCCTCATCACCGCCATCGCCGACGGCTTCTCCCGTGACCTCCTCGCCGCCATCCAGGCGGCCCTTGTCGGGTCCAACGAGCCGCGGGAGCTGCTCCGCAACACCGTCGACACCTACCTCGCCTTCATCGAGCGGGACCCGTCGCTCTACCGCTTCCTCGTGCAGCAGGCCTCGAGCAGCGGCGGGGTCATCCAGCTCAACCCGGTGATCGAGGCGGTGTCGAAGCAGGTGGCGGTGGTGATGGGCGACCAGCTCCGTGCTGCCGGGGCCGACTCGGGGCCCGCCGTGCCGTGGGCGTTCGGCATCGTCGGGCTGGTCCACCAGGCCGGCGATTGGTGGCTCGCGGAGCAGACGATGACCCGGGCCACCCTCACCGACTACCTCACCACCTTGCTCTGGTCGGGGCTCGAGCACGCCGCGACCACCGCCTCTGCCGCCCACCCCGCGTAAACTGGCTGCTTGGAGGCGCAGGCCCGCCGCGCCCAAGGGAGGACCCAACCGTGCTTCGACCCACCCAGCCGCACACGCTGCCCACGTTCGCCTCGAAGGACGAAGAGCGCACCCACATCAAGCAGCGCATGGCGGCCGCCTTCCGACTGTTCGACCGCTTCGGGTTCAACGAGGGCGTCGCCGGCCACCTCACGGCCCGGGACCCCGAGCGCACCGACTGCTTCTGGGTCAACCCCTTCGGCCTCTCGTTCGGTCTCATCCGGGCGTCGGACCTGATCCTCGTGAACCACGAGGGCGTCGTCGTCGAGGGCGACTGGCCCGTGAACATCGCGGCCTTCGCCATCCACTCCCAGGTGCATGCCGCCCGGCCCGACGTCCAGGCCGCGGCCCACACCCACAGCGTCCACGGGCGGGCCTTCTCCACCCTCGGCAAGCTCCTCGACCCGCTCACCCAGGACTCCTGCACCTTCTTCGAGGACCACGGGCTGTTCGACGACTACACGGGCGTGGTCATCGACACCGAGGAGGGCAAGCGCATCGCCCACGCCCTCGGTGAGCACAAGGCCGCCATCCTCCGCAACCACGGCATCCTCACGGTGGGCCGGTCGGTCGACGAAGCGGCGTGGCTGTACATCACGATGGAGCGCACCTGCCAGGTGCAGCTGCTCGCCGAGGCCGCCGGTGACCCCAAGCCCATCGATCCCGAGATGGCCCGCATGACGAGGGACCAGGTGGGCAGCTCGTTCGCCTGCTGGTTCAGCTTCCAGCCGCTCTTCGACAAGATCGTCGCCGAGCAGCCCGACTGCCTCGAGTAAGCGCTCCCCTTCCTTCACGCACACGTCGAGCTACTTGACCGCCCGGTCAAGTACGAGCAGGCTGCCGCCCATGGATTGGCCCCTGCGCTTCGGCATCTTCATGGCCCCGTTCCACCCGGTCGGGCAGAACCCCACGCTCGCCCTCGAACGGGACCTCGACCTGCTGGAGCACCTCGACAGCCTCGGCTTCGACGAGGCCTGGATCGGCGAGCACCATTCGGCCGGCTACGAGATCATCGCCTCCCCCGAGGTGTTCATCGCCGTGGCCTCGCAGCGCACCAAGCACCTGAAGCTCGGCACCGGGGTCAGCTCGCTCCCCTACCACCAGCCCTTGATGCTGGCCGACCGCATGGTGCTGCTCGACCACCTCACCCGTGGCCGCGTGATGTTCGGCGTCGGGCCCGGGGCACTCCCGTCCGACGCCTTCATGATGGGCATCGAGGTCGCCAAGCAGCGAGACATGATGGAGGAGGCCCTCGAGGCCATCATCGAGCTCCTCACGAGCGAGAAGCCCGTCACCCGGGTCACCGACTGGTTCACCCTGCGCGACGCGCGGCTCCAGCTCCGGCCCTACAGCCACCCGCACTTCGAGATCGCGGTGGCGGCCCAGGTGTCGCCGTCGGGTCCGCGGCTGGCCGGGAAGCTTGGTCAGTCGCTCCTCAGCATCGGCGCCACCAGCTCCGGCGGGTTCGACATCCTCGGCTCGCACTGGCAGGTCATGGAGGAACGGGCCGAGGAGTTCGGCACCACCGTCGACCGCCGCAAGTGGCGCCTGGTCGGCCCGATGCACATCGCCGACACCAAGGAGCAGGCCTACAAGGACGTGGCCTTCGGCCTGCCGCAGTGGGTCGACTACTTCCAGCGGGTCGCCGCCCTCCCCCTCGGCGTCGACACCGACGACCCTGGCGCCATGGCCGACGCCATCAACGCCTCCGGCTTCGCCGTCATCGGCACCGTCGACGACGCCATCGCCCAGGTCCAACGCCTCATCGACCAGTCGGGTGGCTTCGGCACGTTCCTCACGATGGCCACCGAGTGGGCCGACCGGGCTGCGCAGTTCCGCAGCTACGAGCTGATGGCCCGCTACGTGTTCCCGCAGTTCCAGGGCTCGGCTGAGCGCGCCATCGGCAGCCGCGACTGGGCGGCCGAGAACCGGCCCGAGTTCATCACCGCCGCCACCCAGGCCATCATGAGCGCAGTGCAGTCCCACCACGCCGAGAAGGCGTCCAAGCACTCCTAGCAACCCCGTGCCGCCGGTTGGGGTCTGGGGTCAGGACTTGGTGACGAAGGGGGTGGGGACGACCACGGCGGGCATCGGCTCGCCCCGGCCCTCGATGGCCACCTCGGTTCCCTCCTCGACGTCGGGCGGCAGGAACGCCAGCGCGATGCCGTGCTCCAGCACCGGCGAGAAGTTGCCGCTCGTGACCTCCCCCACCGCCTGACCGTCGACGAGCACGGCCTGCTCGGCACGGGGCGGGCGCCGGCCGGGAACCGAGAGCCCCCGGAGCCGTCGGGCCGGACCGGCCTCGCGCTCGGCGAGCAGCGGTTCGATCCCCCGGAAGCCACCCGGCTTGTCCCACGCCACCACCCAGCCGAGCCCGGCCTGGAGCGGGGTGATGCCCCGCCCGAGCTCGTGGCCGTGCAACGGCAGCCCGGCTTCGAGCCGGAGCGTGTCACGGGCTCCGAGCCCGGCCGGCACAACGTCGGTGGCGACCACCGCGTCCCACACCCGCTGGGCCTCGGCGGCCGGCACCGCGATCTCGACGCCGTCCTCACCGGTGTAGCCGGTGCCGGCGACGACGCAGGGCACCCCGGCCACCTCGGCCTCGATCACCCGGAACCGGCCCACGGCGGCGGCCTCCGCCGCGATCGTCGCCAACCGGGCCCGCGCCTCGGGGCCCCGCACCGCCAGGATGGCCCGCTCCGCGGTCACGTCGGTGCCGCCGATGGCGGCCACCACGCCGTCGGTGTTGGAGGCGTTCGGCATCACGTCGAACCGCTCCTCCCCCACCCACCACACGATGATGTCGTCGAGGACCGAGGCATCGCCCTCGTCGAGCAGGTGGGTGTACTGGGCCCGTCCCGGCGCCACCTTCGTGAGGTCGTTCGTGAGCGCGGCCTGCAGGGACGCGAGCGCATCGGGGCCCTCCACCCGGACGGTGCCGAGGTGGCTCACGTCGAACACCACCGCCGCGGTCCGGCAGGCCCGATGCTCGGCGAGGGTCCCGCTGGGGTAGCTGAGCGGCATGTCCCACCCCCCGAAGGGCACCAGCTTGGCGCCGAGGGAGCGGTGGACAGCGTCGAGGGGTGAGGTTCGCAGGGTCACCCTGCGAACCTAGCCACCGGGCCTGGGGTCAGCGGGCGGCGGCGACGGGCGGGTCGAGCTCGGCGCGGATGGCCTCGAGCTCGGTGACGGCGGCCTGGACCTGGTCCGACACGCCCTGCATGGCGAGGATGTTGAGCACGCCCTGGCCCTGGTGCTTGTTCACCACGTCGATGAGGTGCTCACCGTCCTTCACGAGGATGACGGCGTCGCCGGCGATCACGATCTGGGCCGAGGTGAGGTCCTCACCGAGTTCCCGCACGTACTGGAAGGCGGCCCGCACCCGCTCGAGCTTCTGCCCGGCGTCGAGGAGGGTCTTGATCATCTTCAGCTCGAGCAGGTTCTGGTACGAGTACCGGCGCCGGCTCCCACTCCCCTTGGCGTCGGCCAGCGAGGGACGGATGAGATCGGTGCGGGCCCAGTAGTCGAGCTGCCGGTAGGTGATGCCGACGATGTCGGCTGCTTCACGACCGCTGTAGCCGTCGATGCTCATGACGCGTGCTCCCGTGCGTTGCCGGACCGGGCGGTGGTGGGTCGCCAAGTCCCCTGGAGGTAGTTACACCGTTGTGGTGCCCCGGGGAGGGTACGACCGCCCGCGCGCGCCGTCAACGGGCAAGTTCGACGTCGAGCCGTTCAGCTGGCGAAGTCGTCAGGGCTGACGTTGTCGATGAAGGCCTTGAACTGCTCGACGACGTCGTCGGCCACGCCCTCCATCGGCGCCCGGGCGGCCTCCTCGAGCACACCCTCCTCCGCGAACACCGGCGCGCCGTAGCGGATGGCGAGGGCCACGGCGTCGGACGGTCGGGCCGACACCGAGTGCACCGTGCCCGCGCTCGACAGCACGATCTCGGCGAAGAAGGTGGCGTCGCGCAGCTCGGTGACCGTGACCCGCTCCACGCGAGCGCCGAGCTCGTCGAGGAGGTCCTTCATGAGGTCGTGGGTCATCGGTCGAGGGGTCTCGACCTCCTCGAGGGCGAAGGCGATCGCGGTGGCCTCCGGCCCGCCGATGAAGATCGGCAGCACTCGCCCCTCCCCCGACGCCTCCCGCAGGAGGAGGCACGGGATGTTCGGCGGCCGTTCCAGTTCGATCCCGACGAGCTCCATCTGCACGGCCACCTCGCCACGCTACCCAACGACGGGGATCGTCGCGCCGCGCCGATCAGGCGATGCTCAGCGCAGGTCGGTGTGGTCGCGCAGCGCGCCGCGGAGGAGCGCCGAGCGGAGCTGCTCGCCGAGCCGGGCCAGCTCCCCGAGGTTGTCGGCGGCCTGGCGGCGCGCCGTGGGGTTGCGCTGCTTCAGCAACGGCATCACGACCTGCTCGATGAAGCCGGCCTCACGATCAGCGGCGACCTTGTACATCCGCAGGTGGCGGGCCTCGATGCCGAACTGCACGAAGCCGGATGCCATGCGGGCCACGACGAGCTCGTCGGCGTCGTAGAAGGTGTCACCGCCGACCTTGCGCCCGTTGATGAGGTTGAACTTCACGAGGTCGGCCAGCTGATCGGGATCGAGGCCGCTGGCGCTGGCCAGTTCGTCGAGGGTGAAGCTGGCCGTGGACGGCCCCGGGTCGAGCGGGTTGGACGTGGCCGCCGTGGCCGGCGGGACCGGTGCCACCGGGCGCGGCGCCGGGCGGGCCGCTTCGGTGGTCGGGCGCAGTGCGGTGACGGGGCTGGCCGGTCGGGGGCGGGCG
>JALYWQ010000292.1 GCA_030852625.1 Actinomycetota bacterium | reverse complement strand
CACCCCCGGGAGCCTGCCAGCCATGACCGTCCGCATCGTCACCGACAGCAGCTGCGACCTCACCGACGCCACGACGGCCGAGCACGGCATCGAGGTCGTGCCGCTGTCGATCCGGTTCGGCTCCGAGGAGTTCGAGGACCGCACCGAGCTCAGCGTCGAGGAGTTCTACGAGAAGCTCGACCACGCCGACGTGCTGCCGGAGACGGCCGCGCCGGCCCCTGGCAAGTTCGAAGCCGCCTTCCGCCGCCAGGCCGACGCCGGCGCCACCGCCGTGGTGTGCATCAACCTCTCGTCGGGCCTGTCGGCCACGATGCAGTCGGCCCGCAACGCCGCCACCGCCCTCGAGGGCTACCTGCCGGTCCACGTGGTCGATTCCCGCTCCATCACGTCGGGGCTCGGCACCCAGGTCGTCCGGGCCGCGCAGGCCGGGGCCGACGGCGCGTCCGTCGAGGAGGTGCTGGCCATCGTCGACGACATGGTGCGGCGCACCCACGTGTTCGGGGCCCTCGACACGCTCGACAACCTGAAGAAGGGCGGCCGCATCGGGGGGGCCCAGGCACTGCTCGGCTCGCTGCTGTCGATCAAGCCCATCCTCGACATCTCCTCCGGCGAGGTCGCCGAGGCCGGCAAGGCCCGCACCCGACGCAAGGCCCTCGAGGCCCTCCGCGACCTGGTCGCGGCGCGCGGCGCGGTGGAGCACCTCACGGTCACCCACGGCTTGGCGCCCGACGTCGACCAGATGCTCGACCTCCTGGCCGACGTGTGCCCGCGCGACCAGATCCAGACCGGCGTGATCGGGCCCGTCATCGGCACCCATGGCGGACCCCGGGTGATGGGCCTCACCTGGCTCGATCCCGCCTGACCGGCCGATCCCGGCCGGCCTGAGCCGGGACGGTCCCGACCGATACGGTTGGCGTCCCGTGGCATCGTCGACCAACCCTCGCGCCAGGCCGAAGCAGCCGCTCCCGCCCGAACCCGTGGCACCCGGCCGCCTGCTCGGCGCCCGCTACCGGCTCGAGCAGCTGGTGGCGTCGGGTGGCATGGCCCAGGTGTGGCAGGGCAACGACGAGGTCCTCCGACGGCAGGTCGCGGTGAAGATCCTGCACCCCCACCTCGCCGCCGACCACACCTTCGTCACCCGCTTCCGGCAGGAAGCCGTCGCCGCCGCTCGCCTGGCCCACCCGGGCATCGTGTCGATCTACGACACCTGCTCCGACGCCGGGGTCGAGGCCATCGTCATGGAACTGGTCACGGGGCCCACCCTCCGGGACCGCATCAACGACCCCTCCCCCATCGAGCCGTGGCACGCCGCTGGCCTGGTGGCCCAGGTGGCCGAGGCCCTCGACGCGGCCCACCGGGCCGGGCTCGTGCATCGCGACATCAAGCCCGCCAACCTCCTCCTCAGCGGGGACGGACGGCTCAAGGTGGCCGACTTCGGCATCGCCAAGGCCGCCGAGGACGCCGACCTCACGCAGCCGGGCGCCATGGTGGGGACCGTCAAGTACCTCGCGCCGGAACAGGTGCGGGGCGAGCCCGTCGACCCCCGCACCGACATCTACAGCCTCGGCATCGTCCTCTACGAGCTGCTCTGCGGGCGGCCGCCGTTCCAGGCCGACAACGACACCGCCACCGCCCTGGCTCGCCTCACCGCGGACCCGTTGCGGCCCCGGCAGGTGCGCTCCGGCATCCCGAAGGTGCTCGAGGACATCACCCTCAAGGCCATGGCCCGGGAACCCGGCCGTCGCTACGAGTCGGCCGCCGACCTGCGGGCGGCTCTGCTGGCCGCGGGCGCCGTCCCTGCACCGGAGCCCGATCGGACCGCGCTCACCGGGGCCTCTGCGCTCGACGCCACCGCCTTCACCACCGCACCGGGCGGCGCCGGTGCCCCCGGGAAGGGGCCGTCCTTCGTCCGCTCGGAGCGGAGCTGGTTGATCCCCACCACGATCGTGGTGATCGTCGCCCTCGCTCTCGGCCTGGCTGGCGTCCTGCTCGGACGCTCCGGAGCGGGGAACCTGTTCGGGGCGTTGGGCGGCAAGGACGACGACACGCCCGTGACCATCACCGGGGCGCAGGCGTTCGACCCCGGCGGCGACGGGGAGGAGAACGACGGCGCCGCCCCGCTGGCCATCGACGGCGACGCAGGCACGGCGTGGAAGACCGAGGGCTACAACGACCGCGACATCACGAAGCTGAAGGAGGGGGTCGGGCTCATCCTCACGTTGGACCGGGCCGCCGACCTCCGCACGATCGAGTTCGACAGCCCCACCAACGGGTGGAAGGCCGCCATCTACGTGGCCGACGCCCCCGCCGACTCCCTCGCGGGCTGGGGTGAGCCGGTGGCCACCGCGGAGGGCCTCCCGTCAGGGTCCAGCTCGATCGACCTCGACGGCGCCGACGGTTCCGCGGTGCTCGTCTGGATCCTGGACCGGGGCGACGCGACCGGACGGGAGAGCGCCGAGCTGCGCGAGATCCGCGTCCTCGCCGGTTGACCACGGGTAGGTACCCTCCGTCGATGGCCGCCGACACGCGCGACGATCTCGCGCTCGTCGAAGCCGCCCGAGCCGGCGATCGGCAGGCCCTCGACACGCTGCTGCGACGCCACCACGACCGGCTCCTGAACCTGTGCCGGCGGCTGGCCGGCAACGAGGCCGACGCGCTCGACGCCACCCAGGAGGCCTTGCTGGCCATCGTCCGGGGCCTCCCGCGGTTCGACGGCCGGGCCGCCTTCTCCACGTGGGCCTACCGGGTCACCACCAACGCCTGCCTCGACGAGCTCCGCCGGCGCCGACGACGCCCCGTCCTCGGGCTCCCGGACGACGAGCCCGACCACGGCCGGGGAGGTCCGATCGCTGCAGCCGAGCCCGGGATCGACGGCCTCGGCGACCGGATGGCCATCGAACGGGCTCTCGCCGACCTGCCCATCGAGTTCCGGGCGCCCGTCGTGCTCCGGGACCTGTGCGACCTCGACTACGCCGAGATCGGCGCAACCCTGGGCATACCGGCCGGAACCGTCCGATCCCGGATCGCCCGGGGCCGGGCTCAGCTGGCCAGGGTCCTCGGCAGCGGGAACCTCGACCCCCACTCCCACCGTCCAACCTCCACCACGACCTCCGAGCCAGAGCTCGGCCCGACCCCATGACCGATCCCCAGCACCCCTCCCACCCACTCGACGACGAACCGCTGCACCCGCTCGACGAGCTGGCCTCCGCGCACCTCGACGGGGCCGCCGATCCGATCGACGTGGCCGCAGCATCCGGTCTCACCGGGTTCGCAGAACGGGTGGCGGGCTTCGACGCTGTCCGGGGTCAGGTGCGGGCCGTAGCCGGCCCGGTCGACGAGGTCCGCCGCGACTCGGCCATCGCCGCTGCGCTGGTGGCATTCGACGAGCAGGCCGTGATCGACGCACCCCGGGCCGATGCACCGGTGATGGCGGCAGCACCCCGGGTGCCCGACGTGGCCCCGGACCTCGTGCGCACCCCCATCGGCGCCACGACGGCCATCCCCCTCGAGGTGGCCGCCGCCCGCCGGGGTCGGCCCGGCCGCCGCTGGCAGCTCGTCGGCGTCGCGGCAGCGGTGGCGGCGGGCGCCCTGGCCCTCGTCCCCCTGCTGACCCGTGGTGCCGACGACCCCCAGGACGAGTTCGCCGCCGAGACCTCCAC
>JALYWQ010000290.1 GCA_030852625.1 Actinomycetota bacterium | reverse complement strand
CCCACCACCACGGCGGCGCCGACCACCACCACCACGGCGGCGCCGAAGTTCCAGAACGTGCCCGATGATCCGGAGGCCCGCACGCCGCCGGCCGGGGACGCCCGGCACCTGGCCACGCCCAACACCCCGTCGGCCAGCAACCCGCCGAGCGGCTCGAGCGGCTCGACCCCGCCGTCGACCACCGCGGCCCCTCGGGGGTCCACGTTCCAGGACGTGCCGCCCGACCACTCCGCCGTGCACGCACCCGGCGAGACCGTCACCGCGCAGGCCGTCGGTCAGGAGGTGGTGGCCGACGTGGATGACGGCCCCAGCCCTCCCGCTGAGCCCGGTGACGGAACCGTGCTCGCACCCTTCAACGAGGTCGACGGCGTCAAGGTCTTCCACCTCACCCTCGACGAGACCGAGATCGAGGTCTCACCCGGCGTCGTGAAGCCGGCCTACGCCATCAACGGCACCGTGCCGGCCCCCACCCTCAAGGTGGAGGAGGGCGACCGGGTCCGCATCATCGTCAACAACCAGCTGCCGTTCCCGACCTCCACCCACTGGCACGGGATGATCCTCCCGAACGACCAGGACGGCGTGGGCGGGATCACCCAGCCCCACATCGAGCCCGGCACCGAGTACACCTACGAGTGGACCGCGGTGGCCACCGGCACCCACTGGTACCACGCCCACTCCTCCGGCCGGCACATCGGCAAGGGCCTCTACGGCGCCCTCATCGTGGTGCCGAAGACAGGCGACATCGAGGCCGACCGCGACTACACGTTGCTCCTCGGCGACACCGACCTCGGATTCACGATCAACGGGCGGTCCTTCCCGTCGACCCCGACGCTCCTGACCGAGGTCGGCGACAAGGTGCGGCTCCGGGTCATCAACACCGGCGACCAGGTGCACGCCTTCCACCTGCACGGGGTTCCCTTCGGGGTGATGGCCCAGGACGGGCTCCCGAAGCCCCGGCCCGAGCAGATGGACACGTTGACGATCTCGCCCGGGCAGTCCTTCGACCTGCTGTTCGCCCAGCGGTACCCGGGCGACTGGGTCATCCACTGCCACATGTTCATCCACTCCCACATGAGCGGGGACACCCACCCGCCCGGTGACAGCGGCATGAACGGCATGACGGCCCTCGTCCGGGCCACCGGCGAGCCGCTCACGGATGAGGAAGCTGCGGCGACCGAGTCCATCGAGGTGGCCGGTGCGCCGCTGGGCGCCACGCCGAAGAACGACGACGAGGGCTTCGTGATCTTCGTGGCCGTGGTGTCGGTGCTCCTCGCCTGCGGTCTGCTCCAGCGCATCACCCGTCTGCGCTTCCCCCCGTTCTCCTGACCCCCCAAAAAAACCCCGAAAGGAACACTGCCCATGCGTCCCTCCGCTTCGAGGTTGTTGCGAACCAGGCGGCAACGTGTCCGCCTGGGCGTGGCGATCGCCTTCACCTCGCTCCTCGGAGCGATCCCGATGGCCGGTCTCCTGCCCTCGTCACAAGCCGAGACAGCCCCACCGATCCCGATCCCGGGCATCGCGCTCCCGGACGTCCCCTTCCCGGACCTCCCGGGCACCGCGGACCTCCAGAGCCTGCTCGAGATGCTGCCGGCAGGCGTCGACCTCGACAACATCGACCTGACCGGGGGTGACCTGCTCCAGGGCGACGACCTGAAGAAGCTGCTGGCCAGCCTCCCGATCAACGTCATCGACACCACGTTCCGGCTCACGGACACACCGGGGTCGTGGTTCGACTCGGGGCTCCAGCTCTTCGGCGGCCGATCGCTGTCGGTGATGGAGATCCTGCCTGGGGTCAAGAACCACGTGAAGTTCATCGTGGGCCCGGAGACCGGCACCGACACCGCCCACTCGGCGACGTCGCTGATCCGACCCGTCGGCGCGGCCAACATCGACCAGGCGTCCGGCTTCGTGGGCGAGGAGGAGTACGAGATCACCGAACCCGGTCTCTACGCCTTCACGTGCAAGATCCACCCCTACATGCTCGGCGCCATCGTGGCCGACGACCCGCTCACCGTGGGCCTCGACTTCGGCAAGCAGTCGATCGTGAAGATGTACGACGGGAACACGGTCGTGCCGACCTTCTCCGACATCATCTTCCGGCTGGTGCAGACCTTCTTCAAGGCGACGGTGACGTCGAACTGGCAGCGCTACCTGCCCGACCAGTCGGTCACGTGGGACCCGGCCTACCCGGTGGCGCCGATCCTGACCCACAAGGCGGACGGCACCCCGACGCTCCTCCCGACCCTCGACGGGTTCTTCCAGAGCTACTTCCACGAGCCCACCGTGCTCCCGCCGGGCAACCAGCGACCCGCCGTCCCCGGTGTGGGTGAGGTGTGGATCGACACGCAGTTCGAGGAGACGGCATCGAAGACCAAGCCCGGCACCTCGACAGCGGTCGACGTCGAGAACTGGACGGTCACCAAGAAGGCCGCCCTGCCCGAGGTCAACATGAACAACCCGCACAACATGTGGACCGACAAGGACCAGACGGTCATCTACCAAACCGAGTGGTTCAGCGACAAGCTCAACGTGTTCGACCGGGAGTCCCTCGACCTGATCCGCCAGGTCACGGTCGGCGAGGGTCCGAGCCACGTGATGACGAGGACCGACACCGACCAGCTCCACGTCGCCCTGAACGGCGGCAACGCGGTGGTCGAGCTCGAACCGTTCGCCACGTCGATCACGAGGAACCTGGCCGCCCAGCGGGAGGGAGAGCCGATCGCCCACCCCCACGCCCACTGGATGAGCTCCGACGGGCAGCGGATGGTGACCCCCAACCCGAACAGCGGTGACGCCACCCTCTTCGACGTCCCGTCCGGCGAGATCGTGCAGAAGCCGAAGATGGCCGACACACCGATCGCCAGCTCGATGGCGGCCGACGACTCGAAGTACTACGTCGCCAACCTGCTCGGGAACAGCATCTCCTGCGTGTCGATGGACGTGAACGTCCCGGCCTGCGGGAGCCCCGCCACGGTGCGCAAGACCATCCGCCTCGACGCCAACTACGACCTGGTGACGGGTCCGACGGACGGCGGTGCGGTGGGCCTGCTCCCCATCCAGATCCCGGTCAGCCCCGACAACGAGTACATGCTCGTGGCCAACACCTCGTCGGGGAAGATCGCCGTGATCGACATCCAGACGGACCGCCTGGTGAAGTACCTGCCCTGCGACCCCGGGTGCCACGGCATCAACTTCGGGGCCAAGAAGGGCGGCGGCTACTACGGCTACGTGTCGAACAAGTTCTCCAACCGGATGTTCGCCATCGACGGCGATCCCAACGGTGACGGGGACCCGTCCGACGCCACGATCGTGGGCAGCCTGGTGCTGAACGCCACCGGCAACACCAAGACCGACGACGCCATCAGCGGCCTCGCCGGCCAGGGCGGCCAGGGTGTGCTGGCCATCCCGGTGGTCTACAACGGCTGGGTGCAGAACCTGCCCCCGACGTGGAAGAACAAGCTGACGGCCTGCCAGCAGGCGCCGATGAGCTGCTGAGGACCTGACCTTCCGACGGCAGCTGGTCGCACCCGCCCCGACATCGTCGGGGCGGGTGCGCCGCGTCCGGGGTCGTTCAGAAGCGCTCGGCGAGGTGCCGGAGGTTCTTCCGCCAGATGCGCTTGAAGATCGGCTTGCTGACGAGGCCGGTGATCGGCCCGCCCTGCCACCACGGGAACCGCAGCCGCTCGTCCCAGGTGAACGTGGTGCGGCCGCCTCGCTTCTTCTTCAGGGTGAAGCGCCCGGTGCCGGTGACGAGCCCGACGTGGCGGACGCCCATGGCCCGGCCGGGCTGCCACTCGGTGATCTCCATCACGTCGGTGAGCTGGAACGGCCCGACCTTGGTGTCGCACTCGTAGCGGGTGCCCACGCCCGACGTGCGGTCGGTGAGGAACCGGATGCGGACGGCGTCGTCCATCCAGTGGACGTGGGACGCGAGGTCCTCGACGTAGGCCCATACCGTGGCCGGTGGGGCGTCGAGCACCCGGCTGACGCGCACCCGTGCCATCCTGCGAACGTAGCCGTGGATCCCCGTTGACCAGGGGATACGGGGCCTCCGGCAGGGGATCCACCACCGCTGTCACACCCCCTCCGTATGGTCGACGGCATGCTCACCACAGCGATCGTCGTCGTCGTCCTCGGACTGGCCATGACCGGCCTGGCCGCCTACGTCGGCCTGTCCTCCGCCCGCTCGGCCGGCCGCCAGGCCGACGCTCGCCTGGCCCAGGCCCTGGAGCAGCAGGCCGCCGAGCTCACGGCCCGCCTCGGCCTCGAGCGCGAGCACACGGTGCGCTCCGCGGCCGACATGGCCGCCAAGCTGGCCGGCGAGAAGCTCGGCGACTCGATGGTGGCCGGCGGCCGCCAGATCGACCTGCGCGCCGAGGTCATCGACAAGAAGGTGCAGGGCATCGACGCCCAGCTGCAGCGCATGAGCGACCTCATGGCCTCGATGCAGCAGGAGCGGGCCGAGCAGCACGGCCAGCTCATCACCAACCTCCGCACCGCAGTGGCCACGAACCGCGAGCTCTCCGAGACCACCGGGAGCCTCCGGCAGGCCCTGGCCAGCCCCAAGGCCCGGGGCCAGTGGGGCGAGCGCATGGCCGACGACGTGCTGCGCGCCGCCGGGATGGTCGAGGGGATCAGCTACCGCAAGCAGACCGGCATCGCCGGCGGTTCGATCCCCGACGTCACCTTCCTCTTCCCCGGCGGCCGGGAGCTCCACATGGACGTGAAGTTCCCGATCGACAACTACCTCCGGCACCTCGAGGCCACCACCCCCGCCGACCGCGAGGCCACCGCCAAGGCGTTCGTCCGCGACGTCCGCAACCGGGTCAAGGAGCTGAAGGGCCGGGCCTACATCGCCACCGACGTCACCCTCGACGAGGTGCTCCTGTTCATCCCCAACGAGAGCGTGTGGGCCTTCATCCACGAGCAGGACCCCGGGCTCATCGACGTGGCGCTCGCGCAGAAGGTCGTCCTCTGCTCGCCGATCAGCCTCTTCGCCGTCCTGGCCGTGATCCGCCAGGCCGTCGACCAGACCCGTCTGTCCCGGGCGTCCAACGAGATCCTCGAGTGCCTCGTGGCCTTCCGGCAGCAGTGGTCGAAGTACTCCGACCAGATGGACAAGGTCGAGCGGGCCTTCGCCAGCACGCAGAAGAACTTCGAGGAGCTGAGCGGCACGCGGCGCAAGCAGCTCGTCCGCCAGCTCGACCGGATCGACGACATCCGCAAGGAGCGGGGCCTGCCCGAGCCGGCGTCGCACTTCGGCGACGGCGAAGGCGAGGTGCTGCGCCGCTCGAACGGTGAGGTCCTCCCGTGGAGCTCCGCCGAGGCCGGCTGACCGGTCCGCGGTGACGTCCCAACATGCCGGAGGGTACGGTCCGGCCATGGCCGTTCGTCGCACCCTCGCCCTGGCCTTCCTCGTCGGCGCCCTGGCGGTCGGCATCGGCAGCCTGGTGGCCTACGCCACCTTCCCGAGCTCGGAGGAGCTGCAGCGGGAGAGCCTCGAGCGGCTGGGGCTGAGCGCCGAGGTCATCGACTCGCCCTTCTTCCGGGCCATCCTCGACCAGTTCGGCAGCCGGGTGGAAGGACACGTCGTCGACCACGTGCAGCGCAGCGTCCTCCTCGGCATCGGGGCCGGGGGGATCGTCGTAGCCATCGGCTTCGCGCTGGTGCTCGTCGCCGACCGGCGCCGCGAGGCAGCGCCGCCGACCGCTCCGTCAGCGCCGCCGGTGCCACCGCCGCCGACAACTCCGTGAAGCAGCCGGCGGGCGCCCACGTATCCTGAGCCGGTGCCCGACCGGTTCTACGTGACGACCCCGATCTACTACGTCAACGACGCCCCCCACGTGGGGCACGCGTACCCGACGGTGATCGCCGATGCCCTCGCCCGGTGGCACCGCCTCATCGGTGACGACACCTACTTCCTCACCGGCACCGACGAGCACGGCCTCAAGGTCGCCCAGTCGGCGGAGGAGGCCGGGATCAGCCCCCTCGAACAGGCCGACCGCAACTCGGCCCGGTTCCGGGCCACGTGGGACGAGCTCGACATCGCCTACGACGACTTCATCCGCACCACCGAGCCCCGCCACCACGACGCGGTGCAGACCCTCCTCCAGCGGATCAAGGACAACGGGGACATCGAGCTCGACACCTACGAGGGGCCCTACTGCGTGTCCTGCGAGGCCTACTACCAGGAGTCGGAGCTGGTCGACGGCAACTGCCCGATCCACCGCCGCCCGGTGAGCATCCTCAAGGAGGAGAACTACTTCTTCCGCCTCAGCCGCTACGAGCAGCGCCTCATCGACTGGATCGAGCAGAACCCCGAGGTCATCACCCCAGAGGGCAAGCGCAACGAGGTGCTGGGGTTCCTCCGGCAGGGCCTCGACGACGTGTCGATCACCCGCACCTCGCTCAGCTGGGGCGTGCCCGTGCCGTGGGCCGAGGGCCACGTCTTCTACGTCTGGTACGACGCCCTCATCAACTACGCCACCGCCATCGGGTTCGGCTCCGACGAGGAGCGGTTCGCGGCGTGGTGGCCGAACGTGCACCACGTGATCGGCAAGGAGATCATCCGGTTCCACTGCGTGTACTGGCCGGCCATGCTGATGGCCGCCGGCATCGAGCCGCCTCACCGGATCCACGTGCACGGCTGGCTCCTCCTCGGCGGCGAGAAGCTGTCGAAGACCGGCACCGGCAAGGCCAAGCTCACCGACATCGCGCCGTCCCGGTTGGTGGGTGACTTCGGCGTCGACGGCGTCCGCTACCACCTGCTCCGGGACACGCCCTTCGGTCCCGACGGCGACTTCAGCTACGAGCGGGTGGTCGAGCGGTACAACGGCGACCTGGCCAACAACTTCGGCAACCTGGTGTCCCGGGTGGCCACCGTGGTCGGCAAGCAGTGCGGCGGCGTCGGCCCTGCGCCCCGCCCCGACAGCCCGCTCGCAGCGGTCGCCGCCGAGGTCGTGGCGGCCACGTCGGAAGCGTGGGCCAACGTGGCCCCGTCGATCGCGCTCGACCACACCTGGCGACTGATCCGCGAGACCAACGCCCTGCTCGAGGACAACGAGCCGTGGCGGCAGGAGCCCGGTCCCGAGGTCGACGCCGTGATGGGCGACGCCCTCGAGGCCGTCCGCATCGTCGCCATCCTCGCCAGCCCGGCCATCCCGGCCGCGGCCCGCGAGGCGTGGCGGCGCATCGGCCTCCCTGCGGCCCCCGAGGACCAGCGGGTGCCCGAGGCCACGGCGTGGGGCGGCTACCCCGGTGGGCTCACGGTCCACACCGGGGCGCCGATCTTCCCGCGCGTCAAGGGGTGAGCGTGGTCCGCTGGATCGACGACCACTGCCACCTCGAGCGCGATCCGGAACGAGCCGACGAGCAGGTCGCCGGGGCCCGGACGGCCGGCGTGGAGCGGCTGATCTCGGTGGGCTGCGACGTGGCCCAGTCCGCCGACTACGTCGAGGCCGCCCGCCGCCACCCCGGCGTGGTGTTCGCCACCGCCGGGGTCCATCCGCACGACGCCAAGGACGGGATCGACGGCCTCGAGGCCCTGCTGTCACTGCCCGAGGTGGTGGGGGTGGGGGAGTGCGGGCTCGACTACTTCTACGAGCACTCGCCCCGCGACGTGCAGCGGGAGGTGTTCGAAGCCCAGATCGAACTGGCCCTTCGCTACGACACCACCCTCGTGATCCACACCCGGGATGCGTGGGACGACACCTTCGACGTCCTCGCCGCCGCCGGCGTGCCCCCGCGCACGGTGTTCCACTGCTTCACCGGCGGGCCCGAGGAGGCCCGGCGCTGCCTCGACCTGGGGGCGGTGCTGTCGTTCAGCGGCATCGTGACGTTCCCGTCGGCCCCGGAGCTGCAGGA
>JALYWQ010000286.1 GCA_030852625.1 Actinomycetota bacterium | reverse complement strand
GGAGGCCGTGCTCACGAAGCAGAGTCGAGTGGCACCCCGCACCGCGATCGCCAAACCCATCTCGGCCGCCGTCGCCCACCAGGGTGCCGAACGATGCGCTGATGAGCAGGATCGGGGCCAGGGTGCCTCCGGAGGTGCCCGAGCCGAGGGCCAGCCACCACGCCACCAGCTTGCCGATCGCCAGCGCGGCGACGGTGCCGATGGCCAGCCGGTCGTCGAGGACGTCGCCGATCACGTCGTAGCCCACACCGAGGACCCGGGGCACGAAGAGGCCCACGGTGGCGAACCCCGCCGCGCCGATCACCGGGTGCCAGAAGTCGCCGATGGGCAGCTTGCGGTAGAGGTCCTCCACCCAGAAGAGGCCCCTGCTGATCACGATGGCCAGCGCACCGCAGGCCAGACCGAGGAGGACGAAGGCCGGGAGCACGTCGAGCCCGGCGTAGTCGTGCACGGGGACCTGGAACAGCGGCCCGTCGCCGAAGAGGGCCGAGTGCATCCCACCGGCCACGGCGGTGGCCACGACGAGGGGTACGAAGGCCCGGGCCGAGAACTCGAAGAGGAGCAGCTCGATGGCCAGCACGACGGCGGCGAGGGGAGCGCCGAAGGTGGCCGACATGCCGGCGGCGGCGCCGGCGGCCAGCAGGATCTTGCGTTCCGACGGCGACACGCGGATCACCTGCCCGAGGAGCGAGCCGATGGCGCCGCCGGTGACGATGATCGGGCCCTCCGCTCCGAACGGTGCGCCGGTGCCGATGGCGACGGCGGCCGAGATGGGTTTGGCGATCGCGGTGCGGGGTGCCACTCGACTCTGCTTCGTGAGCACGGCCTCCATGGCTTCCGGCAGACCGTGGCCCCGGATGATGGGAGCCCACTTGGCCAGCAGGCTGATGACGACCGCGCCGACCATGGCGGCGGCGAACAGCACCCAGCCCCCGTCGAAGCCCGCCAGCGAGCGATCCTCAGCGGACAGCTCCTGGAAGAGCGCCCCGTTGGTGATCACGCGGATCAGGCGCACGAGGACCCATGCCGCCCCTCCTCCCACCACGCCGAGGACGGCGGCCAGCGCGCTGAGGAGGACGAGTCGGGTGGTGGGGGTCCGTGCATGCATCGACGGAAACTGTATCGTGAGACGATATGAATCGGCCAAGCCGCCCGACGGTCGGGGACGCAGAGTTCGCCCGGCTCCTCGACTTCCGCACCGGGCTGCGCCGCTTCCTCCACTGGAGCGAGCAACAGGCGAAGGGGGCCGGGCTCACCGGCGCCCAGTACCAGCTCCTCCTCGCCGTGCGGGGCCACGGCGGGTCGCCCTCAGTGCGCGACGTCGCCGAGCACCTGCTCCTGCGCCACCACAGCGCGGTGGAGCTCGTGGACCGGGCCGAGCGGGCCGGCCTCGTCCGGCGCCGCACCGACGCCGAGGATCAGCGGGTGGTGCGGCTCGAGGTCACCGAGGAGGGGCAGGCCCGGCTGAGCCAGCTGGCCGCCGCCCACCTCGAGGAGCTGTCACGACTTCGGCCCAGCTTCGAACAGCTCTGGCGGCACCTGCCGCCCACACCCTGACGGGCGGTCAGTAGCCGGCGGCGACGTCGACGGGGCCGACGAGGTCGTCGCCGGCGATCCACCGCCGGACGTTCTCGCTGACCCGGGCGCGCAGGAGCGGCTCGGCCATGGCGATGGTGTTCGCGGTGTGCGGGGTGATCAGGCACCGGGGTTCGGCCCAGAGCGGGTGCCCGTCGGGCAGGGGCTCAGGATCGGTCACGTCGAGGGCGGCGCCGCCGATGGCCTGCTCGGCGAGCACCTCCACGAGCTCGTCCGTGACGACGTGGGCACCGCGGGCCACGTTGACAACCCAGGCGTCCGGGGCCAGGAGCCGGAGGCGACGCCCGTCGATGATCCCGCGACTCTCGGGCGTGAGCGCGAGGGCCAGCACGAGGAGCTCGGCGCCGGCGAGCGCGTCGTCGAGCTGGTCGAGGCCGACCACTCGTGCGCCCTCGACGTTGTCAGGTCGCCGCCGCACGACGGTGACGTCGCAGCCGAAGGGCTCGAGGAGGCGGAGGAACGACTCGGTGATCCCGCCGGCGCCGAGGACGACCACTCGGGCTCCGAGCAGGTTCTTGCCGAACTGCTTGCTCCACGTGGTGCGACCGGCGTAGGCCGGGAGCCCCCGGAAGCCGGCGAGGGCGAGGGCCAGCGCGTGCTCGGCGACCGGGTCGGCGTAGACCCCCTTGCCGCAGGTCCAGGTGCGATCGCCGTGGCGCCGGACGGTGTCGAGGTACACCTCGATCCCCGCCCAGGGCAGCTGCACCCACGCCAGGTTCGGGTGGGCGTCGAGCAAGGCCTCGAGGCCTTCGGGGTCCGCGTGGTGCCCCCACACGAGGCCCGACGCCTCGTCCGGCGGGGCGACCTCGCCACCCCCCGCCTCCACCGCGCCGTCCAGCCAGCTGCGGGTCCCTCGCGGTTCGACGGCCACCTTGGTGCGGTCCACGGCCGGACGTTAGCGGGACCGCCCACCGGGCCGGCTGCGACAGGAGACGTCGCCTGATACACGGCGTACGCTGCTGCGGTGCCGACCGAGGCCGACCGA
>JALYWQ010000285.1 GCA_030852625.1 Actinomycetota bacterium | reverse complement strand
TACCTGATCATCGCCTTCCCAGCCCTCCTGGTGTGCGCCGCCCTCTTGGCGCGCTCGCTGCAGCTGGGTCGCGCGTCCGTCCTGGAGGAGGACCTCCATGGGTAGCCTCGACGGCTTCCGCGTCACGTTCAACAAGCTGTTCGAGAAGCGCGTCACCACCTCGTACGACATCGGCGAGGGTGAGAAGGCGCCCAAGCCGGAGCGCCTGCACGGCCGCCACGTGCTGAACCGCTACGAGGACGGCATGGAGAAGTGCATCGGCTGCGAGCTCTGCGCCGGCGTGTGCCCGGCCCGCTGCATCTACGTGCGCGGCGCCGACAACCCGCCCGACGACCCGGTGTCGCCCGGCGAGCGCTGGGGCTTCGTCTACGAGATCAACTACCTGCGCTGCATCCACTGCGACCTGTGCGTGGAGGCCTGCCCCACCGAGGCCATCACCGAGTCGAAGCTCTTCGAGTTCTCCTTCACCAACCGCAACGACGCCATCTACACCAAGGCCGAGCTCGTGGTCGACGACCAGGGCCTCCCGCAGCAGCTGCCGTGGGAGGACTGGAGCGACCTCGACAAGGTGGCCGCCATGTCGTCGGCGTGGGTGCGGGCCACCGCACCGTCGGGCGACGCGTCCTACGAGGGCGTCGTCGCCTGGTCCGGTGAGCTCGGCTTCGGGGTGAAGCCTCCCGAGGCCCACCAGTCCGCCGAGCTGGCTGTCGAGGCCGAGCCGACCGCGGCCGACGAGCACGATCACGATCACGACTCGCACGACTCCCACGGGCACGGGGGTCACTGAGGTGGACCTGTTCGTCTTCGCCGTTGCCGCGACCTGCGCGCTCGCCGGTGCCCTCGGCGTGATCATCAGCCGCAACACCGTGCACGCGGCGCTGTCGCTCGTCGGCACCCTCTTCAGCATCGCCGTGCTGTTCGTGGCCCAGGAAGCCAACTTCCTCGCCGCGGTGCAGGTGATCGTCTACGCCGGCGCCATTGTCGTGCTGTTCCTCTTCGTGATCATGCTGCTCGGCATCGATCAGACGGAGGACCTCACCATCGAGCCGATCGGCAAGGGCCAACGGCCCACCGCCCTCATCCTCGGGCTGGCCGTGCTGGCCATGCCGATCCTGGCCCTCGTGTCCACGGAGTACGAGGCCACGGGCGCTCGGGCCGTCGAGGGCGCCAGCAACCGCCTCGGCGACGCCGGCAGCGACCTGGCCAAGCTCGGCGAGTCGCTCTTCACCAACTACCTGTTCGCCTTCGAGGTCACCTCGGTGCTCCTCGTGATCGCCGTGGTCGGCGCCGTCGTGCTGGCCCGCAAGGTCCGCCGGGCCGAGTGGGTCGACGACCCGCTCGTCGCCGCCGCCGAGGCCGAAGCTGCGGCAAAGGCCGAAGCACGGAAGGCCGCTCGCGCCGCCCGGGTCGAGTCGGCCGACGAGGTGCCCGCCGACGAGTCCGACGCCGAATCGCCGGCCGACGACGAGGAGGTCGCATCCTCATGACCCTCGCCGCCGTCGAGGTCACCGGCGCCTACTACCTGATCCTGGCGTCGTTCATCTTCGCCATCGGCACCTTCGGGCTGCTGGTGCGCCGCAACCCGCTGGTGATGTTCATGTGCGTGGAGCTGATGCTCAACGCCGTCACGCTCACCTTCGTCACCTTCTCCCGCATGCTCGACGACATCCACGGCCAGACCGTGGTGGTGTTCGTGCTCGTCGTGGCTGCGGCCGAGGTGGTGGTGGGCCTCGGGATCATCGTCGCCCTCCTCCGCAAGCAGCCCGACGCCACCGCCGACGACCTCACCGTCCTGAAGGGGTAAGGGCCACCGTTCGATGCTCGATCTCGTCTGGTTGATCCCCGCGCTCCCGCTGGCCGGCTTCCTGCTGCTGCTGGTGGCCGGCCCGAAGCTCGGCGAACCGCGTGCCGGCTGGGTGGCCACCATCGCCAGCGGCGCCAGCTTCCTCGTCACCGTCGCCGTGTTCATCGCCCTCTGGGGTGAGGACGCCCACCACCGGGCCCACGAGGTGGTGCTCTTCGAGTGGCTGCCCGCCGGCGGCTTCAGCGTCGACGTGGGCTTCCTCGTCGATCCCTTGTCGATCACGATGGCCCTCTTCGTCACCGGCATCGGCACGCTGATCCACCTGTACTCGATCGGCTACATGCACGGGGACGAGAAGTTCTCGAAGTTCTTCCTGTACCTGAACCTCTTCGTGTTCTCGATGCTCATGCTCGTGCTGGGCAACAACCTGCTCATCACGTTCCTCGGGTGGGAAGGCGTGGGCGCCTGCTCCTACTTCCTGATCTCGTTCTGGTTCAGCAAGGACGCCAACGCCTCCGCCGGCAAGAAGGCCTTCGTCACCAACCGCATCGGCGACTTCGGCTTCATGCTCGCCACCTTCCTCACCTTCCAGGCCCTCGGCACGATCACCTACGGCGGCGACCACGGGATCCTCGCCGGTGCCCACGACCTGGCCCCGGTGAC
>JALYWQ010000299.1 GCA_030852625.1 Actinomycetota bacterium | reverse complement strand
CCGTTCGCATCCGCCAGCGTCTTGGTGATCGCCGCCGTCAACGTCGTCTTCCCGTGATCGATGTGACCCATCGTCCCCACGTTCAGGTGAGGCTTGGTCCGCTCGAACTTCTCCTTGGCCATGACTGGCGCTCCTGTGCTCTGGCTTGCTGGTTTGGGTGGGTGAACGACGTGCTGGTGGCGGCGCCCGGACTCGAACCGGGGACAACTCGATTATGAGCCGAGTGCTCTAACCAACTGAGCTACGCCGCCTCGATCCTGCGGTTGGGGCCTTCGGCGAACCTCTGGCTGACCGAGCCCTCTGTGGGGATTGAACCCACGACCCCTTCCTTACCATGGAAGTGCTCTACCACTGAGCTAAGAGGGCGGGCACCGCTTCGGCCGCGCACGCGCGACCCCGACGGGGCGACGGAACACCCTATCGGTGCGCACCCCCGACGCTCCAATGAGCTGCAGATCGGGCTTCCCGTCCTAAGTTGGAGCCGATGGACCTCCGGCTGGCGACCCCCGGGGACGCCGAAGCGATCCGCCAGATCTACAACCTCGAGGTGACGAGCTCCACCGTCACCTTCGACCTGGTCCCCCGGACCCTGGAGGACCAGCTGGCCTGGCAGGACGCCCGTTCCGGTGCCCATGCCGTGATCGTGGCCGCCGAGGGCGCCGAGGTGTGCGGGTTCGGGTCGTTGTCCCGCTGGCGGGACCGCCCGGCCTACGCCACCACGGTCGAGGACTCGGTGTACGTCCACCGTGACCACCGGGGTACCGGGGTCGGACGGCGCATCCTCGACGAACTGGTGGCGGTGGCCACCCAGCGCGGGTTCCACGCCTGCATGGCCCGCATCGTCGGGGGCCACGAGGCCTCGATCGCCCTCCACCGCCAGGCCGGCTTCGACGTGGTGGGCACCGAGCGGGAGGTGGGCCGGAAGTTCGGCAAGTGGCTCGACGTGGTCCTCATGGAGCGGATGCTCGGCTCGTGACCCCCTCGGGCTCCGACACCTTCCCGCGGCAGCAGGCCCGCACCCAGCGCTTCACGCTGGGGGCGCCCCGGAACCTGGCCGTGTCGCCCGACGGCACGAGGGTCAGCTTCCTCCGCTCCAGCGGGGCCGAGGACCCGGTGAACGCCCTGTGGGTCCTCGACCTGTCGAGCGGCGAGGAACGGAAGGTCGTCGACCCCCGGGCCCTCCTGGGCGCCGGCCTCGACGACCTGCCGCCCGAGGAGCGGGCCCGCCGGGAACGGGCCCGGGAGGCCGCCGGCGGGCTCACCGCCTACGCCACCGACGCCGACCACCGCGTAGCGGTGGGGGCCGTGGCCGGGCAGCTCGTCGTGGCCGATCTGGTGGCGGGCACGAGCCGCCTGGTGCAGGTGCCCAGCGCGGTGGTCGACCCTCGCCCCGACCCCACCGGTTCGTCGGTGGCCTGGACCGACGGCCGGGCCCTCTGGACGGCCCCCCTCCACGACCCGTCCGCCGCCCGTGCGCTGGTGAGCTCGGAGGACCCCCTCGTGCGGTGGGGGGTGGCGGAGTTCGTGGCCGCCGAGGAGATGGACCGCTTCCGCGGCTACTGGTGGTCGCCGTCGGGCGACGCCCTGCTCGTCGCCCGCGTGGACGACACCCCGGTGGAGCGCTGGTGGATCGCCGACCCCGCCCGTCCCGACAGCCCGCCGGCGGAGATCCGCTACCCCGCCGCCGGCACCCCCAACGCCCTCGTGTCGGCCTGGCTCGTCCAGCTCGACGGCACGATGGTGGAGGTGGCGTGGGACCGGGAGGCCTGGCCCTACCTGGGTCAGGCCGGCTGGGACGAGCACGGCCCGTTCATCGTCCTGCAGCCGCGCTCGCAGCAGGCCATCGAGGTGCGCACCGTCGACGCCATCACCGGCCGCACGGCGGTCGTCTACCGCGACGAGGACCCGGTGTGGGTCGAGCGGGCACCCGGCACCCCGGCCCGCCTCGGCGACGGGCGGGTGGTGATGTGCTCCGACCGTTCGGCGGCCCGCCGCCTCGTCGTCGGCGACGAGGCCGTCACGCCCGAGGACCTCCACGTCCGAGCGGTGGTGCACGTCGCCGCCGGCGAGGTGATGTTCACCGCGAACCGGGTCGACGATGCCACCGGCATCGACGTGTGGCGGTGGTGGAGCGGCGGCGTCGAGCCCATCTCGCAAGGCGGCGGGACCCACACCGCGGCGGCCGGCGGACGCACGCTCGTCCTGCGATCCACCTCCCTCGATCGCGACGGTGCCCGGGTCACGGTGCTGGCGCCGCCCGGCGACGGGCCCGAGCAGGCCATGACCGCCGAGGGCGAAGCGGCGCCGCTGGTGCGGGTGATCGACTCCTTCGCGGCCGCGCCGCTGGTGCGCACCGCAGTGGAGATCCGCCACGTGGGCCGTCGTCGCCTGGCCACAGCGCTGCTGCTCCCTGAAGACGCCGACCCGGTCGCCAAGCTCCCCGTGCTCCTCGATCCCTACGGTGGGCCGCACGCCCAGCGGGTGGTGCAGGCCCGCAGCGCGTTCAGCACCTCGCAGTGGTTCGCCGACCAGGGGTTCGCGGTGGTCGTGATCGACGGTCGCGGCACGCCCGGCCGCGGGCCCGCGTGGGAGCGGTCGATCCACGGCGATCTGGCCTCGCCGGTGCTCGAGGACCAGCTCGACGGCCTCGCCGCCCTCGCGGAGCTCGAGCCCCGCCTCGACCTCGACCGGGTGGCCATCCGGGGGTGGAGCTTCGGCGGCTACCTCGCCGCCTTGGCCGCGTTGCGCCGACCCGATGCGATCCACGCCGCCATCGCCGGCGCCCCCGTCACCGAGTGGCGCCTCTACGACACCTTCTACACCGAGCGCTACCTGGGCCACCCCGGCGAGGACCCGGCGCCCTACGACCGCTCGTCGCTCCTGCCCCTCGCCGCCGAGCTCCGGGTGCCGCTGCTCCTCGTCCACGGCCTCGCCGACGACAACGTGGTCGCCGCCCACAACCTGCAGCTGTCGTCAGCCCTCCTCGGGGCCGGTCGACCGCACCAGGTGCTGCCGCTCACGGGCGTCACCCACATGGCTTCCCAGGAAGACGTCGCCGAGCACCTGCTGCTCCTCCAGCTCGACTTCCTGCGCACCGCGCTCCACCTGTAGCGCGGCGCCGTCGGCGATAGCGTTCCTGGCCATGCCGAGCTTCGATGTGGTTTCCGAGATCGACCAGCAGGAGATCCGCAACGCCGTGGACCAGGCGGCCCGCGAGGTCACCACCCGCTACGACTTCAAGGGCACCGACACCTCGATCGAGCTGACGACCAGCGAGATCAAGCTGGAGTCGGCCAGCGAGGACCGCCTCGCCGC
>JALYWQ010000255.1 GCA_030852625.1 Actinomycetota bacterium | reverse complement strand
GTTGGACAGGTGCGTCGCTCGATCGGCGCTCCGCTGTGCCCCGAAGGAGGTAGGCGATGGCCATCGACGTCGACGATCTGCTCGACCGTGCCTCTTCCGTGCTCGGCGAGCTGGCCGACCTCGACCTCGATCAGGTGGGCGACGAGGGCCTCGAACGAGCCGTCCTCAAGCTGCAGGAGCTGCGCGGTCGGCTCGAGGTCGGCGAGGCCCGAGTGCTCGACCGGTGGAACACTGCGGGGATCTGGCGTCCGTCGGGTGCGCAGACCGCAGCGGCGTGGATAACCGCCAAGCAGCGCATCCCCGTACAGGTCGCCCGTCAGCGGCTGCGCCACGGCCGCACCATCCGCACGTTCCCCGCCATCGCTCGTGACTGGGCGCAGGGCACCATCGATCGCACCCACGTCACCACCCTGCTCGGCCTCTGCACCCGGCGGACGCAGCCCGTGTGGATCCGCGACCTCCAGATGCTGCTGGAGATGGCCGGCGGGCTGCCGTTCAACCAGTTCAAGGTCGCGTGCGCCGTCTGGGCGAGCTTCGCCGACCCCGACGGGGTGGAGCGGGGTTCCGCCGACGAGCGTGACGCTCGGGAGTTCCACTACTCGCAGTCGTTCCGAGGGCACTGGTTCGGTCGGCTCGACCTCGACCGGGTCTCCGGCGACATCGTCAACACCACGCTGCGGCGCATCGAGCGCGAGCTCTTCGGCGCCGACTGGGCCGAGGCCAAGGATCGCCTGGGCCGGGACCCTCGTCCCGACGACCTGCACCGAACACCAGCGCAACGCCGGGCCGACGCGCTCGTCGAGATGGCGATCCGCGCTCGCACCGAACCGGCGGGAGGCCGCCGCCCGGCTCCGCTCTTCACGGTGGTGGTCGACTACCCCACCCTCGCCGGCCGCGTGTGCGAGCTGTGGAACCGCACCGCACTGACGCCCGGCTCGTTGGTCCCGTGGCTTCCAGAGGCCGAGATCGAGCGGGTCGTGTTCGACGGACGCTCGAGGGTGGTCGACGTCGGCGCCCGACGCCGCCTCTTCCGTGGAGCGCTACGCCGTGGCATCGAGGTCCGGGACCGCATCTGCTTCCACGAGATGTGCGACAAGCCGCCCGAGCGATCCGAGATCGACCACATCCACGAAGCCGCCAAGGGCGGGCTCACCACGCAGGACAACGGCCGCCTCGCCTGCCGCTTCCACAACCAGTGGCGGCTGTCCCATCCCGACGACCCGGACCCCCCATCGGTGCCATGAGTTCAGCGGTGAGCGGTCACGGAAGTACGGCCCTGGTCACACGCGGGCTGTTCCGACCTGCGCGACTTCGACCCCGGCCGGGGCGTCAGCGCGACAGGATCGTGACGCTGGCGTTGGCGCCGCGGCCGATGGTCTGGGCCAGCGCGATGCGCGCTCCCTCGACCTGGCGCGTCCCGGCCTGGCCCTGCAGCTGGCGGGTGAGCTCCACGATCTGGCCGAGGGCGCTGGCGCCGAGCGGCTCGCCTTTCGACAGCAGACCGCCGCTCGGGTTCACGGGTTGGCGGCCCGTGAGCAGGGGGACGCCGGATTCGAGGTGGGCCGCGCTGCCGCCTGGCTCGCAGAGGCCGAGCTCCTCGTAGGCGAGGAGCTCTCGCGCCGCGTCGGTGTCCTGGCACTCGAGCACGTCGAGGTCCTCCGGACCGAGGCCCGCGGCTTCGTAGGCGTCACGTGCGGCGAGGACGGTGGGCGGGTCGACGTCGGCGCCGAGCAGGCCGGCCAGCGGCGAGCCCTCGTTGAGGACGTGACCGGGGAGGTGGCTTCGGAGGGCGCAGGCCCGGAGCTGCACGCCGTCGTCGCCGGCCGTGAGCACCACCGCCGCGGCGCCCTCGTTGGGCGAGCAGAGCATGAAGAGGTGGAGCGGCTCGCACACCACCTTGGAGGCCAGCACCTCCGCCACCGAGACCGGCTTGCGGAACATGGCGTGCACGTTGTCCACGCCGTTGGACCGGTTCTTCACCACCACCTGGGCCAGGTGGTCCTTGGTGACGCCGCTGTCGATCATCAGCCGCTGCGAACGGAGCGCGAAGTAGGCGGGGGTCGCGGCCAGGCCGAGCTGCTCCTGCCAGGGGGCGAAGAAGCTCGAGCGGATGATCCCCTTCGGCATCTTCTCGATCCCGAACACGAGCACCGCGCGGTACTGGCCCGCCCTGATGGCACCGGCCGCCATCGACAGCGCTGCCGCGCCCGACGCGCAGCCGGCCTCGATGTCGACGATCGGGATGCCGGTGCGGGCCAGCTCCCCCATCACCCGGTGCCCCGCCGCGACGCCGCCGTACGCAGTGCCGCAGAAGGCGGCTTCGGGCGCGAGGCCGGGGCCCGCTTCAGCGAGGGCGTCCCGCACCGCGATGGCGCCCATGCGGGTGGCGGTGATGTCGCCGTGCCGGCCGAAGGGGTAGATGCCGACGCCGGCGATCTTCACGCCGGTCATGTCTCACCCGCCGGTTCGAAGGCCCACACCCGATGGTGCTCGCCGATCGCTTCCGTGGTGAACCGCATCGGGTCACCGGCCGACAGCGAATCGACGTCGGTCACCGTGAGGCGGGTGACGACCTGGAGCCCGTCGGTCGGGAGGTCGACGACGCCGAAGCCGAACGGCACCTCGCCGAGGTAGCCGGGTGGCGGCGCGTGTACGACCGTCCACGACCACAGCCGGCCCTCGGTCGCCAGCACGACCTCGGTCGCTCCCTCGGCGCCGCACCACGGGCACCACTCCGAACGGGGGAAGTGCTTGCGGTCGCACGCCGGGCACTGCCCGCCGAGCAGGCCGTCGTCGGTGAAGAGCACCGGATGGACGTCCACCTGGTCAGTCACGGGGCAAACCCAGCACCCGCTCGCCCACGATGTTGCGCTGGATCTCGTTCGTCCCGGCCCAGATCGACGCCCCGTGGTAGTAGAGCCACGACCGCTGCCACGTGCCGTCGCCCGGGTTGTCGGTGGCGCCCTTCCACAGCGGCGACGCCGGACCGAGCACCCGCATGGCCACCTCGTGGAGGCGCTTGCTCATCTCGCTCCAGTAGAGCTTGAGTGCGCTGCCTTCGGGGCCGGGGTTCTGGCCCTTGGCCAGGCGCGACACCGACCGCCAGTTGGCCAGCTGGAAGATGCGCACCTCGGCGAAGGCCTGGGCGAGGCCCTGGCGGACCTTGGGATCGTCGTAGGTGCCGTTCTCCATGGCGAGGCGGAGGAGCTCCTCGACGAGCTGGCCGTGGATGACGAGCTGGCGGGGGTTGGTGCCACGTTCGTGCGACAGCGTGGAGTTGGCCACCCGCCAACCTTCGTTCTCCGGGCCGACGAGCTGGTCGTCGGGGATGAAGACGTCGTCGAAGAACACCTCGTTGAACTCGGCCTCGCCGGTGAGCTGCACGAGCGGGCGCACCTCGATCCCCGGCGCGTGCATGTCGACGACGAGGAACGAGATGCCCTGGTTCCGCTTCGGCGCATCCGGATCGGTGCGGGCCAGGCAGAAGCCCCAGTCGGCGAACTGGGCGTAGCTCGTCCACACCTTCTGGCCGTTGAGCTTCCAACCGCCGTCGCAGCGGGTGGCGCTGGTGCGAAGGCTCGTGAGGTCACTGCCGGCGTCGGGCTCGCTGAAGAGCTGGCACCAGATCGTGCGGGCGTGGAGCAGGTCGCGCAGCCATCGCTCCTTCTGGGCCTCGGTGCCGTGGGCCAGCAACGTGGGCGCGCCGAGGTTGATGCCGATGCGGCCGACGAGCTCGGGGGCCCGGGCCCGGGCCAGCTCCTCCTGGATCATGTAGTGCTCGAGGGGGCCGGCGCCGGGGCGGCCGCCGAACTCCTCCGGCCAGGTCACCCCGACGAGGCGGGCTTCGGCCAGCTTCTGCTGCCACTCGCGGCCGGCCGCCACCTCGTCGGCGAGGTCGTCGTAGCGGGGAGGGAGGCCCACGCCGTACTCCCACGGGAGATTGGCCCGGAGCCACTCGCGTACCTCGGCCCGGAAGGCGTCCTGCTCCTCGGTCGGTGTGAGGTCCACGGCGAGTGACACTAGTGTCAGATCCCGACGGGGTTCCGCACCGGAGCGGATCCCGATGGAGGCGCAGGAGCACGGATGGACTTCGAGCTGTCGGATGACCAGGTCGCGCTGCAGGACGCGGCGCGCGGCCTCCTCGACGACCTCGCCTCCCCCACCAAGGTCCGGGCCCACGTCGCCTCCGGCGAGCCGTTCGACGCCAAGCTCTGGCAGGCCATGGTCGCCCAGGGGTGGCTGGGCGTCGACGTGCCGGAATCGGCCGGCGGGCTCGAGCTCGGCTTCGTCGACGCCGCCGTGCTCATGGAGCAGGTCGGTCGCCACGTGGCCCCGGCTCCGTTCCACCAGACCGTGCTCGCGTTGACGTCGCTGGCCGGCACCCCGTGGGCCGAGCGGCTCCTCGAGGGCGCCGTGGCCTCGGTCGCCTGGACCGACAAGCCCGATCAGCCGACCCTCGTGCCCTACGCGCCGGTCGCCGACGTGGTGCTGGTGGCGTCACCCGAGCGGTTGGTGCTGCACGACCTCACCACCGGCGACCGTCCGGCGGCGGAGTCAGCCATGGACCAGACGCGGTGCCTCGGCTGGATCCCTGCCGATCGGCCCGGCTCCTCCGAGATCGGCGGCGCCGACGAGGCCGCCGCCCTGCTCGACCGCGGTGCGGTCGCCACCTCGGCCGAGTCGCTCGGCGCCTCCGAGCGCGTGCTCGAGATGGCCGTCGAGCACGCCAAGGAACGGGTGCAGTTCGGCAAGCCCATCGGCTCGTTCCAGGCCGTGAAGCACCGCTGCGCCGACATGCTCGTCGACGTCGAGGGGATGCGGTCCACCGTGTACCACGCGGCCTGGTCGATCGCCGCGGGGGACGCCGACGCCTCGGTTGCCGCCAGCGTCGCCAAGACGTGGGCTGCCGACGCCGCCCGCCGGGTGATGGCCAGCGGGCTCCAGGTCCACGGCGGGATCGGCTTCACCTGGGAGCACGACCTGCACTTCTTCCTGAAGCGGGCCCAGCTCGACCAGATCAGCTTCGGCGACGCCACCGTCCACCGCGACCGCCTCGCCCACCTCCTCCGCCCGAAGGTCGCCGCCGGCGAGAGCGTGGTCTGACGTGCAGCTCGCATTCGACGACGACGTCCGCTACCGCCACTGCGAGACCTGCGACGTCGAGTGGTTCGGCGCCATGGCCTGCTGGTGGTGCGGCGACCTCACGCCCCCGCTCCCCGAAGACGACTGGCTCGCCGACATCTGGTCGGACCCCCCGGTCGACGCCTCTGACCAACCTGCTCCGAGCTAGAGCCGCGCTCGCAACGCGATGCGGTCGGGTTTGCCGGCAGGCAGCAGCGGGAGCTCGTCGACCTGCTCGACTCGTTCGGGCCACTTGAACTTGGTGACGCCCTTCGCCTCGAACCACCGCTGGCACTCAGTCAGGTCGAACGGCTTGCTGGCGACGACGAAGGCGCAGACCCGCTCGCCCAGACGCTGGTCGGGGTAGCCGACGGCCACCGCCTGGCGGACGTCGGGGTGGGCCTCGAGCACCGCCTCCAACTCCGCCGTGGCGATGTTCTCCCCGCCGCGGATGATGACGTCCTTGATGCGGCCGACGATCGTGAGCCAGCCGTCCTCCGACACGGTGGCCAGGTCGCCGCTGCGGAACCAGCCGTCGGCGGTGAAGGCGGCCGCGGTGGCACCGGGGTCGTCGTAGCCCTCGCAGACCTCCGGTCCCCGCAGCCAGAGCTCGCCCGACTCGTCCGGCGGCCGGTCGTCGCCGGTGGCGGGATCGACCACCCGCAGCTCGCCGTGGCCCACGGCCCGGCCGTCGGTCTCGGCAGCGCGGTCCTCGTCGTCGGCCGCCGTCGACGTGGAGATGGTGGGCACCTCGGTGGAGCCGTAGGTGCGCTTCACCCGCGCCCCCAGCCGCGTCGCGGCCTCCCGCACGAACGTCGGGGTGACGCCGGCGCCGCCGCTGGAGACGAGGCGGAGCGAGGCCACCGCCTCCGGTGTGAAGCCCGGCGTGTCCATCAGGGAGATGAAGAAGGTGGGTGGCCCGATCATGAAGGTGACCCGCTCGGACTCGATCAGGCGGAGCGCCACCTCGGGGTCCCACTTGGCCATCGGTACGCCCCGCATGCCCGATACCTGGAGCATGAGCCCGTTCTGCAACCCGGAGATGTGGGCCAGCGGGGCGCAGACAAGGGTGCAGTCGTCGGGGGTGAGCTCGTGGACCTCCGTCATCAACCGGGCCTTGTAGAGCAACGACCGATGGGTGTGGAGGGCCAACTTCGGGGTGCCCGTCGAGCCGGAGGTGCCGAGGGCCACGGCCAGGGCCGAGGGCGGCACCGGGAAGGAGCCCCGGGCCACGGGTGCGCCGATCGGCAGCTCGTCATCCGGTGCGACGAACGCCGCCGGGCGCAGGCGGTCGAGCACGCCGGCCACGTCGGCGGGGCCGGCCAGGTGGTGGATCGGCGCCGCCACCGCACCGAGGCGCCAAGCGGCCAGGTAGAGCGTGATGGGGTCGTCGCCGTTGGGCTTCTGCCAGGCGACGGTGTCGCCCGCGCCCACACCGAGCTCGGCCAGCCCACCGGCGACCGCCGCCACCCGGTCCTGGTCGCCGATGCCAGCGGTGGCCTCGTCGAGCGTGTCGGTGGGCCAAGGCCCGCGGGGAGCGGACCACTCCGCGGCGAGCACGTGCTCATGGGTCGGCTCGAGGCGACGGGCGGTGGAACTGGCGGCTGACACGGCTGTTAGTTTCGCATCCCGATGGACCTCACGTTCTCACCCGAGGAAGAGGCGTTCGCGGCCGAGGTGCGAGCGTGGCTCGACGCCAACCTCGAGCCGCCGCCGGCCTTCGCCACCATGGACGACGAGATCGCCTGGGGCCGCACCTGGCAGGCTCGACTCGCGGCCGACCACTGGGTCGGCATCCACTGGCCGGCCGAGTACGGCGGCCGGGGGGCATCGCCGGTGAAGGTGGCCATCTTCAACACCGAGTACGCCCGGGCCCGTGCCCCGCAGCCGGTGAACCGGGTCGGGATCAACCTGGCCGGCCCCACGCTCCTCGCCCACGGCACCGACGAGCAGCGCAGCCGGTGGATCGCCAAGATCCTCACCGCCGAGGAGATCTGGTGCCAGCTCTTCAGCGAGCCCGACGCCGGCTCCGACCTGGCCAGCCTCCGCACCGTGGCCACCCCCGTCGAGGGCGGGTGGGTCCTCAACGGCCAGAAGGTGTGGACCAGCTACGCCCAGTACGCCCGCTGGGGCATCTGCCTGGCTCGCACCGAACCCGACGCGCCGAAGCACGCCGGCATCTCGTACCTCGTGGTCGACATGCAGTCGCCGGGCATCGAGGTCCGCCCGCTCGTGCAGACCACCGGCGAGGCCGAGTTCAGCGAGGTCTTCCTCACCGACGTGTTCGTGCCGACCGACCACCTCGTCGGCGACCTCAACAAGGGTTGGTCGGTCGCCAACACCACGCTGGCCCACGAACGGGGCACCAACTTCCCGTTCAAGGAGCAGGTGGTGCACGAGACCTACCTGCAGGAGCTGATGGAGCTGGCCCACGGCAACGGCGGCTTCGACGACCCTCGCACCGCCGAGGAGCTGGTCCAGGCCTACGTGGAGCTGCGGGTCCTCCGGCTGCACAACTGGCGCACGCTGTCCCGCCTGGCCAAGGGCGAGGAGCCGGGCGCCGAGTCGAGCTGGGTGAAGCTCACCTGGAGCGACATGACCCAGCACCTCTCCGAGACCGCACTGCGGGTGCTCGGCCCGAGCGGGCAGCTGAGCGGCAAGTGGTCGCGCCAGTTCCTCTGGAGTGGAGCGGCCACGATCGCCGGCGGCACCTCGGAGGTGCAGCGCACGATCATCGGCGAGCGGATCCTCGGGCTGCCCCGGTGAAGGTCCGCATCGACGCAGACCTCTGCACGGGTCACGGTCGCTGCTACTCGGTGGCTCCGGAGCTGTTCGAGCCCAACGACGAGGACGGCTACGGCCAGGTCGTCGGCGACGGCACGATCAGCGACGACCAGCAGGCGTTGGCCACGAAGGCCGTGAACAACTGCCCCGAACGCGCCATCGTCGTCGAGGGCTGAGGCCGGGAGCAGGGGCTAGGACAACGCAGCCGCCTCCTCCGGTTCGAGCCCGTCCTCGACGACATCGGACCGGGGGCGGCCCCGCTCCGCTCGCCACGACTCGAAGAGTGCAACGGAACCGGTCAACCAAGCCGCGCCGAGGACGTAGCCGCCGAGCACGTCGGAGACGTAGTGGACCCCAAGGGCGAGCCGGGTGAACCCGATGGCCAGCACCCAGAGGACTGCAGCGGCGATGGCCCACCGACGGGCGCGAGGAGCGATGGCGGGCAGGGCTACGAGGAGCAGCGCTCCGTAGCAGACGAGGGAACCCATGGAGTGGCCCGATGGGAAGCTCTTCCCGAAGGCGGTGGCGATCGGCTCGTCGAACTCCGGGCGCGGCCGGCCGACGGCCAGCTTCACGATCGTGTTCACGAGGCCCCCGCCGGCGGTGACCACGGCGAGGAAGAGGGCCAGGCGGCGGGCCCGACGGCGCCACAGCCACAGCACGACGAGGCCGACGAGTGCGAACAGGAACACGCCTTGTCCGGTGAACGACACAACCCGGAGGATCGTCTCCTCCCAGCCGTCGTTGGCGATCCGGTCGTGGAGCCACTGGGCCCAGCGCTCGTCGAGCTCGGTGAGCGGGCCGTCTTGCGTGACCTGGTGGAGGAGCAGACCGAACGGGATGCCCACCAGCACGAGGGCCGCAGCGAACAGGAGCTGACGGGTCTGCCACCGCGTTCGGGCGTCGGGTCTGTGAACACCTGTTTCGGGTAGGTCCCGGTCCACCGTCCGACGCTACCCCTGGCCACGCGGAGGCATCCCTGCAACGAACGCTGGTCGTCCTCGCAGTTCTTCGCGCCGTACTGGCCGTGGTGGCGATCCCCCTCGCCCCGTTCCTCTACCGCGAGCACCCCGCGGTGCTCGTGCTGATGCGGCCGACCAAGGAGGTGCTCCTCTTCGCCGGCTACTCGGTCCACCGAGGTGACGTGTCGCCGGTGACGGTGCTGCTCGCCGCCCTACCGCTGCTGCTCGGCGGGGTGTGGCTCTTCTACGCCCTCGGCCGAGCCCACGGGTCGGACGACGACCTGGGCGGGGTGCTCGGCCGACTGCTCCCGGCCAAGCACATGCGGCCCCTCCGTCAGGCCATCGAGCGCAACGACGACCGGGTGCTCTTCCTCGGACGCCTGGCAGCCGTGTCATCGAGCGTCGTGGCCGGCGCGGCCGGTGCGTCGGGGGTGGAGGTGCGGCGGTTCCTCGTCATCGACTTGGCCGGAGCGCTCACCTCCCTGGCCCTGATGCTCGGCCTCGGGTGGGCCCTCGGCGACACCTACGAGTCGGCCGGACGGTGGCTCACCTTCGCCGGGGTCGCCGCCATCGTCGCGATCGCGGTGATCATCGGCCGAAGCCTGTTGCGCGAACAGGCCTGACGACGCTGCCGTCCCCATCCGGCCGACGCAGCCGACGATGACTGGGCAAAGCCATCGTCCACCCGTGGTGGGGGGTCACCCTGGTGGTGCTGCCGGGTTCACCGGGTAGCGGTCCATGCCGTCGGGGCGGCGGGGGCGGTAGGCCTCGATCACCGGCTCGAGCTCCTCCGGGGTGGCGCCGTGGAGGATGACCCCGTCGCAGCCCAGCTCGAACTGGCGCAGGACCGTGTCGACGCACTGGTCGGGTGAGCCGGTGGCGGCCGGGGCCAGCCACTCGGCCGGCAGCACCTCGGCCAGCTGCTGGAGCTGCTCGGTGCTGGCCACCTGGTCGATGGCCCCGCCGAAGCTCTTGAACAGCTCGCTGTCGCGCACCCGCTGGAGCTGGGCGGGGTCCCACCGGTTGGTCTCCACCATGAGGTCGCCATAGCCCTGGAGGTAGGTGCCGAGGCGACCGACCGTCTTCTTGAGGCGCAGCGGCTCGGGGAGGTGGTCGCCGACCGTGGCCAGGCACGACCAGATCCGGACCGACGCCGGGTCGCGCCCGGCCTGCTCGGCGGCGCCCCGGATCGTCTCCACGCAGCGCACGACGGTCTCGTCCTCGAAGAACGTGTGGAGGATCACGCCGTCGAACACCCGGCCCCCGAGGGCCAGGGAGTTGGGACCGAAGGCCGTGAACATGAGCGGCACCGGGTCGGTCTTGCCCCAGTCCATGGCGAGGACCGGGTAGCGACCGGCCGGACCGTCGTGGCCGAACACCGGCGTCCCGGACCACACCTTCCGCAACAGGCCGACGATGTCCTCGAGCTGCGCCGTGGTGATCGGCTTCATCCCGTAAGCGCCCATGAGCGGCGCGATGCCGCGGCCCAGGCCGAGGGCGAAGCGACCGTCGGTGAGCCGGTCCATCGTGGTGGCGTAGCTGGCCGTCACCATCGGGTGGCGGGTGTTGTGGTTGGTGGCACCGGTGGCGATGCCGATGCGGGTGGACACCGCGCCGGCCGCGCCGGAGAGGGTGGCGGCCTCCTTGATGTTGAACCGTTCCGAGATGAACGCCGTGCCGAGGCCGAGCCGTTCGGCGTCGGCCACCTCCCCGATCAGGTCGCGGGGCGACTTCGGGGCACCGGCCAGCGTGTAGAAGCCCAGCTCGGGGAGCAGCGTCGGGAACCCGTCCTCGGTCATCCGGATGGTCTAGCGCGGGCCGCGGCGGCCGCCAGCAGCGCTCAGGTCAGGCCCGCTCGAACTGCATCGGGAAGTGCTCGATCGACCGGATGGCCGGCGTGTACACGAGCTCGACGCCGTCCGGCACCCGGTACGTCGGGATGCGGCGGTGCCACTCCCGCAAGGCGATGCGCAGCTCCTGGCGGGCCAGGTGCGACCCGAGGCAACGGTGCACGCCGCCGCCGAAGGCCAGGTGGCGGTTCACCTCCCGGTCGAAGCGCACCTCGTTGGCGTCGGGGAGGTCGGCCTCGTCGGTGTTGGCCGAGCCGAGCATGGCCACCACCTGATCGCCTTTCCTGATCGGGCAGCCGGCCAGCTCGGTGTCGTCGGTGGCCACCCGCACCACCGCCATCACGGGCGTCTCCCAGCGCAGGAGCTCCTCGACCACGGACGGGATGATGGACGGATCGGCGACGATGGCGTCGCGCTGCTCGGGGTGACGAGCGAGGTAGGAGAACATGCAGTCGAGGGTGGCGGTGACGGTGTCGAGCCCGGCGATGAGGAACAGGAAGCAGATGTCGAGGATGTCGTTGCGGGTGAGCTTCTCGCCCTCCACCTCGAAGGTGAGGAACTGCGACAGCAGGTCGTCGGTCGGGGCCAGCTCTCGCTCGTCGAGCACCCGGTTGAAGTAGGCGTAGAGCGAATCGGCGGTGGCCTGCTGGTGGGCCAGCGCCCCCTCGCTCCCCCACGGGTGCCCGCTGGCCCAGTCGGGCCGGATGATGCCGTCCTTCATCCCGAGGAACACCGGCAGGTCGTCGAGGGGCAGGCCGAGCAGCGTGAGGAACACCTGCGACGGGAACGGGATGGAGAACCGCTGCGCGAAGTCGACCTCGCCGTCGTCGATGAACCGGTCGATGAGGTCGTTGGCCAGCGTCGTGACCGAGTCCTCGAGGAGCGCCATCGCCCGGGGCGCGAAGAGCGGGTCGAGGATCTTGCGGTACTTCTTGTGCTCTGGCGGATCGATCTGCAACGGGATGAGGGGCCGGGCGTTCTTCAGATCGACCGCGGCCATGTTCGACGAGAACAGCTGCGGGTTGCGGAAGGCCTCGTCGATCTCGGCTCGGCAGGTGAGCATCACGCCCATCCCCTCGAGCGGCAGCACGGGCAGGGCCCGGAACTCGGCGTAGACCGGCTGGGGGTCGGCGGCCATCTCCGGCGGCATGGCGCTCATCGGGCTGCCGCCCCCGTCGTCGCCCGGATCGGTGGCCCCTACCGACGGCGCTGCGTCCACTGCTCCCCCTGCTCCCCGGCCCGCTCGCGTTCTGACAGCTGCGTCACCTTAGGTTCGCCGCCGCCGGCGCGGCGAGCGATGCCACCGCGCGGGCGGGGTCATCGGGTGGGCAGCCGCAGCCGTCGCCGGCCGTTGCGACGAGCGTCGTCACCCGACGGCAGGCACACGACGCTGCGCTCGATGAGCGACACCACCCGGTCGGCTCGCTCCGAGTTGGGCGACCCGCCCACCATCGCTTCGAGGAGCACGAGCAGGACGACGGCCTCGGCCTCGACGTCGCCGAAGCCCCGGTGGGCGAGGAGCTTGAGGAGGCTGGACCGGCCGGCGCTGATGCCGTCGACCGAGGCCGTGCCGAGCTTCGGGTCCCGGGCGATGGCGTCGGTCCACACCCGGATGATGGCCGCTTCCTCGGAGTGGGTGACGGCGTAGCGGTGCAACCAGGCCCGCAGATCGGCCGACGCCGTCGGCGCCGTGACGTCGAGGTGTTCCACGTCACGGAAAGCGCCACCGAGCCGCTCACCGGCCCGCCCGGCCAGGATCCGGAACAGGTGGTTCTTGTTCTTGAAGTACCGGTAGAAGACCCCGTGGGAGACCCCGGCCGCCTTGGCCACGTCGTCGACCCGGGTGCCGTAGTACCCCCGCTCCACGAACACCTGGTGCCCGGCCTCGAGGACCGCAGCACGGGTCTGCATGCCCACCGGACCGAGGTCGAGGTCGACGTCCTCCGGGTCGGCCAGTCGCGCCCGGTCCCGCTCGTCCACCTCGGCGGCCACCGAACCACGAGGCGACACTCGGCTGTTGACGTCGGGGTCGATCCCGAAGAGGGCCCGGTGGAAGACGTCGGCCAACCCGGCGTTCAGCCGGGGCCGCTGCAGCGGGGTGTCGGGATGGGCCAACTCGATCAGCTCGCACACGCGGTTGCTGCGAGCGACGGTGTCGAGCACGGTGCGCACGACCCGGGCGATCTCCTCGTCGGGCAACGGCGACCCCTCGACCTTCGATCGCAGCACGTGCTCCTGGCGGTCCTTCACCCGGGCCGAACCGGCCGCGACGGCCTCATCGGCGCCCGCGGCCACGTGGAACGTGACGAACACCGGCTCGAAGTCGTCGTAGACCTCGGAGTAGCGGTCGAGCCAGGCGCGCAGCTGCTCGTGCCCCGCCTGGTCGGGCGTGATGGCGGTGATGGTCTCGGTGGAGTGGCGGAGCTCCTTGGCCACGTGCCCGGCCAGGTGGCGAAACAAGTCTTCCTTGCTGGAGAAGTACTGGTAGAAGCTGGCCCGGGAGCAGCCGGCCAGCTCGGTGATCCGCTTCACCCCGCAGCGGTGGTAGCCGACCTCGCCGAACACCTGGAGGGCGGCCTCGAGGATCCGCTGTTGCGCCTGCTGACCCCGGAGGCCGACCACGGGGTTGTTGGCGAACGGCGCCCGCCGGGTGATCGAACCCGGCTCGGAGTCGAGGGACGGCTGGGGCCTGGGCATTGGCTACATTTCTAACCCGGCTGTCACCACGATGTGCTCGTGGCCCCGACAGCCGCAACCACCCCCATCGAGAGGAACGGCGAGATGATGCTCAAGGCCGGCGCAAAGCTGCACAGCGCGGTCTGCGACACGCAGGTGATCGTGGTGAAGGCCCCCACGGTCGACGTCGAGCTCGGTTGCGGCGGCTCGCCGCTCCTGGCCGATGGCGAGGAAGCCCCCGCCGGCGCCACCCTCGACACCTCCGTGGGCGACCCCGCCCTCCTCGGGAAGCGCTACGCCGACGAGGAGCTCGGCCTCGAACTGCTCGTCAGCAAGGCCGGCGGCGGCGCCCTCACGTGCAACGGCGCCGTCCTCGTGGTCAAGGGCGCCAAGCCCCTCCCCTCGTCGGACTGAGGTTCGATCGGCGCTAGGCGACGATGCCGGCGGCGCGCAGGTCGCTGACCTCGGCGTCGCTCCAGCCGGCCGCCACCAGGACCTCGTCGGTGTGCTCACCGAGGCGGGGCGCGGTTTCGGTGGTCGGCGACCGCTGACCGTCGAACCACGGGGCCGGCCGAGCCTGGCGGACCGGGCCGAGCACGCCGTGGTCGAAGCTGGCCACGGTGCCCGACGCCACCACCTGGGGCTCCTTCCACACGTCCTCCACGCCGACGACCGGCGCGCAGGGCACGTCGGCCTTGCGCAGCCGAGCGATCACCTCGTCGGTGGGCAGGAGCGCGATCTTGGCCCGCACCTGGCGCATCACCTCGCCGCCCTTTGCCATGCGGGCGCTGGTGTCGGACAGGTCGTCGGCGGCCTCGTCGGGATCGGCCAATGCCGCCACGAGGTTGGCCCACTGGGCACCGGTGAGGGTGACCAGGGAGATCAGGCCGTCGGCGGTGGGTGTGAGGCGGAAGCTGCGACTCGTGGGAGGCAGCACGGTGTCGGGGTCGAGGACGGTGTGGTCCATCATCCCGTCGGGCCAGAGGAAGGCCACGGCCACGTCGAGCATCGACACGTCGACCCGAGTGCCGGTGCCCGTGCGGGTGCGGTGGAAGAGGGCCGCGGTGACGGCCTGGGCCGTCGTCCAGGCGGTGGCCTTGTCGATGGCGCCGTGGCGGATCATGGCCGGCTCGCCGCCATCGGACTGGATCGCCGCGATGCCCGACAACGCCTGCACCACGTGGTCGTACGCCGGCGCGTCAGCCAGCGGGCCCTCAGTGCCGAAGCCGCTCACCGACGCGTAGATCAGTGTGGGGTGGGCGGCGAGGAGCGCGTCGGGACCGAGGCCGAGGCGGTCGGCAACGCCGTGGCGGAAGTTCTGGACGAACACGTCGGCCCCCTCGACGAGCCGCTCCACGAGGGCCTTGCCCCTCGGGTTGCGGAGGTCCACCGCCACCGACCGCTTCCCGCGGTTCACGTTGGCGAAGTAGGCGCTCATCCCCGAGTGCCCCGAGCCCACCGAGCGGATGGCGTCGCCGGTGAGGGGCTCGATCTTCACGACGTCGGCACCCTGGTCGGCGAGGACCATCGTCGCAAGCGGGCCCGACATGTTCGAGGTGAGGTCGATGACCCGGATCCCCTCGAGCGGGAGGGCGGGGTGCGACATGGGTGGCTCCAGGGGGGTCGAGGTAGCTCGATCGGCCGCCGGCTGACGTGCCGGCGGCCTCGATCGTGCCTAAGGTGACACGGTAGTCAGAAAGCGCGGTTCGCCGCGACCTGCAGGGGGGTTCGAGTGGGGCTACGCGAGGCAGCCGGCGCGCGCCGACCGGTAGGGCGGTCTCGACACCTCCGCACCGCCGCGTTCCTCGTCGTGGCGGCCGCCCTCGCCGCCTGCGGCACCCGGTTGCCCGACTCGGCCTTCGAGGAACCGACCAGCTCGGACGTCGGCGCTGCGGACCGCGGGGGCGTCGGGAGCGGCGTCGAGGTCGCCACCGGTGGAAGCACGGATGGGGGCCCGTCGGCCGGTGCGACCACCGGTGGCAGCACCGGTGGCGCGGGCTCGACGTCGGCCACGGGCGGCACGTCCGGGGG
>JALYWQ010000248.1 GCA_030852625.1 Actinomycetota bacterium | reverse complement strand
GGTACGGGGTCTGCGTGCTGGACCGCAGCACCAGCCGGTCGTCCTCCAGCCAGCCCACCGCACCGAGCGTCTCCAGGGCGGCGTGCTGCACCCGCGGCGTGCGGAACGTGGCCTCGTACACGACGTCGGCCTCGCTCAGGCCGGCCGCCACGTCACCGAGCTCGTCGTGCAGCCGCGCGGCGACGTTGCCGCCGTGCACGACCGGCGCGCCGGGCGCCATCGCCGCCTCCGGGTCGAGCACGGCGGGCAGCACGTCGTACGTCACCCGTAGCCGCCGGCAGCCCTCCTCGGCCGCGCCCTCGGTGTCGGCGACCACCGCGGCCACCCGCCGCAGGTGGTCGTCGTCGACGACCTCCACCAGCACCGCGGCGCGGCCTCCCACCCGGTAGGTGGTGCGGGCGGCCAGGGACACGTCCCGGGCCGCCCCGGGCCCGATCCGCTCGGCCACCTCGTCGAAGCGGTCGGTCCCGGTCATCCCTCGCGGGCCTGGAGGGCGGCCAGCACGCGGTCGGGCACCGTGGTCAGGTCGCCGGCGCCGAGGGTGAGGCAGAGGTCGCCGGGTCGGAGGGCGGCCGACAGGTACCGCACGACGTCATCGAGCGAGGGCAGCCAGGCGACGGGCTTCCACGGATGGGCGTCGAGGACGGCGTCGACCACGACCTTGCCGCTCACGCCGGGACGAGGCGCCTCGCCGGCCGGGTAGATGTCAGTGACCGCCAGCAGGTCGGCGTCGGCGAAGGCGTCGGCGAAGCTCCGCCCGAGGCTGGCCGTGCGGCTGTAGCGGTGGGGTTGGAAGACGCACACCACGCGCCTCCAGGGGCCGGCCGCAGCGGCGGCGAGGGCCGCCGCCACCTCGGTGGGCAGGTGGTCGTAGCTGTCGACGAGGACCACGCCGTCGGCCTCGCCCCGCACCTCGAAGCGGCGAGCCACGCCCCGGAACACCGCCAGCGCCGCTGCCCCGTCGGCGAGGGGCACGCCGAGGCGGTGGGCCATGGCCAGGGCGCCGGCTGCGTTGCGGGCGTTGTGGTGCCCCGGGGCGGCCGGCACCTCCACCGGCACGACCTGGCCGTCGTGGTGGAGCACGAAGCGCACGCCGGTGCCGGCGGCCGCCACGTCGGCGATGCGGTAGTCGCTTCCGGCGGCCACGCCGTAGGTGACCGGGTGGCTGGCCGCGGCGGCCAGGTCGGCCGAGCCGGCGTCGTCGGCGCAGAGCACGGCGGGGCCGTCGAGCGCCGTCACGAACCGCACGAAGGCCGCCCGCAGCTCCCCCTCCCCTCCCCAGTGCTCGAGGTGGTCGGGCTCCACGTTGGTGACGATGGCCGCGTTGGCGCCGAGGGCGAGGAACGTGCCGTCGCTCTCGTCGGCCTCGACGACGAGCGGTCCGTCGCCGCCCCAGGTGGCGCTCCGGCCGAGGCCCGGGATGCCGGCGCCCACCACCCAGCCGGGGCCCTGGGGGGCCAAGATCGTGGCCAGGAGGGCCGACGTGGTGGTCTTGCCGTGGGTGCCGGCGATGGCCACGGCGTTGCGATCGGCGCACAGGGCGGCCAGGGCGGCCGACCGGTGGAGCACCGGGATCTCCCGCTCCCGGGCGGTCGCCACCTGCGGGTGGTCGGCCGGCGTGGCGGTGGACACGATCACCGCTTCAGTGGCGGGATCGAGGGGCCCGGGCTCGCTGCCGGTGGCGATCTCGACGCCGACGGTGCCGAGGAGGGCCAGGAACGGGCTCTCGGCCGACGGGTCGTGGCCGCTCACCTGGTGGCCCATCTCCGCGAGGAGGACCGCCACCGCGCTCATGCCGGCGCCGCCCACGTTGGTGACGTGGATGCGTCGGGTGCTGCGGAGGTCGAGGGGGCGGGCGTCGTCAGCCACGGGCGTGGGCCTCCACGAGGTCGGCGACGGCGCCGGCCGCGTCGTCGGGGGCCCACGATCCCGCGGCCGCCCGCATGGCCTCGAGCCGGGCCGGATCAGCAACGAGGGCGTCGACCTCGGCGACCAGCCGAGGGCCGTCGAGCTCGGCGTCGGGCACCAGAGCCGCCGCGCCGGCGTCGACGAGGTGGCGGGCGTTGCGGGTCTGCTGGTCGGCGGTGACCACCGGCGAGGGCACGAGCACGGCGGGCAGGCCGACGGCGCCCAGCTCGAAGCACGTGCCCGACCCCGATCGGCACACGGCCAGGTCGGCGGCCCGGAGCGCGGTGGGCATGTCGTCCTCGTACTCCACGGCCCGGTACTGGAGGTCACCGAGGTCGGCGGGGGTGTCGGCGGTGATGGCGGCCCAGTCCCGGCGGCCCACCACGTGGTGGATGGCCAGGTCCTGGCGGTCCCGCCAGAGCGGCAGGGCCTGGAGCACGGCCCGGTTGATCCGCAGGGCGCCGAGGCTCCCGCCCGTGACGAGCAGCAGGTGGCGATCGGCGGGGGCATCGAGGGCAGCTCGGGCCGTCGCCCGCTCGGCCGCCGACGGCCGCCCGCCGATCTCCTGGCGCACGGGGTTGCCGGTGACGACCGCTCGCGGCAGCGGCGTGCCGCTGAAGCTGACCGCCGCCGCTCGGGCGAAGCGGGCCAGCAG
>JALYWQ010000230.1 GCA_030852625.1 Actinomycetota bacterium | reverse complement strand
TTGTCGAACGGTCGCATACGGTCTGCAGGTCGCGGAGCAGATGGGGGAACGATGACGGACGCGCAGCCCGATGCCGAGGCCGCAGACGCGCAGTTGGCCCTGCAGGCCATGTACGACCTCGCCGCGCCGCAGCCCAACTACAAGGCCCTCATCGACCAGGGCGGGTACTTCCAGCCGATGGAAGGCCTGGCCATGACCTTCGATCGCACGCTGACCGAGTACGTGCTACGGAACCACGAGCTGTTCTCCTCCGCAGCGTCCCCGCTGGCGCTCGGCAACGTCCGCCCGCTGATCCCGCTGATGGTCGATCCGCCGGACCACTCGAAGTACCGGAAGCTCCTCGACCCGCTCTTCGCACCCAAGCGGATGGACGAGCAGGAGGAGGATCTGACGAGGCGGGTGAACCACTTCATCGACACCTTCATCGACCGGGGGGAGTGCAACTTCACCGAGGAGTTCGCCGAGCTGTTCCCGTCGTCGGTGTTCCTCGGGCTGATGGGGCTGCCGGAGGAGGAGATGGACATGTTCCTCCGGCTCCGGAACGGGATCCTGCACCCGGAGAAGATCGACCCCGACGCCCTGCTGGACCCCGAGCGGCGGGCCGCCGTGATGGCCGAGACCGGGCAGGAGATCTACGAGTACTTCGGCGCGCTCGTCGACGCCCGGCGGGAGAACCCGACGTCGGACATCGTGAGCAGGTTCCTCGCCGCGGACGTTGGGGGCGAGAAGCTCAGCAAGGAGGACATCGCCGACATCGGCTACCTCTTCCTCATCGCCGGGCTCGACACCGTGAGCGACTCGTTGACGTGCTTCTTCGCCTTCCTGGCCCAGAACCCGGACCGCCGGCAGGAGATCGTCGACAACCCCGACATCATCCCGAACGCAGTCGAGGAGCTCCTCCGTTGGGAGGGGCCGGTGCCGGGCGGCGTGCCGCGCGTGGCGACCACCGACGTGGAGCTCCCCAACGGGGTGACGGTCCCCGAGGGCACCGCCGTGGTGGTGAGCTACGGCGCGGCCGGGTTCGACCCGGGCACCTGGGACGACCCGTTCGCAGTCCGGTTCGACCGGGAGGTCAACAACCACATCAACTTCGGCGCCGGCGTCCACCGGTGCCTCGGCTCCCACCTGGCCCGCCGAGAGCTGCGCATCACGCTGCGGGAGTGGCACCGTCGCATCCCCGAATACCGGTTGAAGCCGGGCCACGAGGAGCTCGAGTATCCGCCCGGCCTCCGGCACGTGAAGGACCTCATGCTCAGCTGGGCCTGAGTGACATGATCCTGCGGCCGTCGGCCGAGCGCTTCGGTCCTCAGACGTCGGGAGCGACGTCGTAGAACTGCTGGGCCCAGGTCCGCAGCGCCTTGTACGGCTTGGCATCCTGCTTGGCAAGGGCCGGGTTCTCGATGTAGCGCTGGTACCGCCAGATCTCGAGGTCGTCCTCCATGGTGGAGAGGAACTCCCGGTCGATGCGCTCCAGCAGGTCCGGGGGCGGGACCGGCGCGTCGTCGCCGGCGAGCCTCGGCCACCAGACCGTGTAGAAGAGATCGGACACCCCCTCCTCCACGGGCGTGACGGTGAAGGTGAGGCGATGTTGCTGCACCCCGTCGAACGCGGTGAGCGACCCCCCGAGGCCGGCCAGCCAGCTGTGGATGCGCAGGATCATGTCGTCGGGGTCGTCGCTGCGGAGGTTCGGCCACCCGGTGAGGAACTTCCAGATCGGTCCGTCGGGCTCCCAGTGGAGCGACACCGGCGTGACCGACGCACGGTGCACGTAGGCGAAGTGCACGCTGTCGGGACCGTTCTCCGCCACGACCTGCGGGTGGACGGGCTCGCGCACCGCCTTGGCGGTGACAGGCTCGTAGTACGCCGCCGGATCGGTCTCGAACTGCGGGAACGACAGGAAGATGTCAGGCATCTCCCACGTCGGCGCCGACCCGTCCGAATGGTGCCAGAGGTACACCGAGCCGTACTGCTCCACCACCGGCCAGACGCGGAGCCGGTGCGACCGGTTCGGGCGGTCCTGGTACGGGATGGACACGTTGCTGCCGTCGGGCCCCCACTCCCACCCGTGGTACGGACAGGCGACGCAGTCGCCGGTGACCTTGCCCCCGTGGCCCAGGTGGGCACCGAAGTGCGGGCAGTGCGCCTGCACCACGTGGAGCTCGCCCCCGTCGCCCCGGTAGGCAGCCAGGTCCTCGCCGAAGTACTTCAGCGGCACCGAGGTCCCCACGGGGAAGTCCTTCGACCAGCCGATCTGGAACCAGCCTGTCGGCCGCCACGTGTAGGGAACCTTCATCGAGCGCACTCCAGCGTCAAACCTCTAGATGATTGAAGCACACCACTACGAGTCGAGGGTCAGCCAGGCGGCCTTGAGGTAGGGCGGGTCGCCCGGCCCGCTGCGATGGTCGAGCGGGAGCGTCTGGTGCTCGACGGCCGCCTCACGACCGGCGCTGGCCAGGCCTTGTTGCAGCTGGGCATCGAACCGGGCCCAGCTCATGGTCCGCAGGTTCGTCGACACGTAGACCGTGCCCTCGGGCGCGCACAGCCGGACCGCGCGCTCGACCAGGCCGTGCAGGTCCCGGTCGACCACCCAGCGCTTGCCCCCGCGGCGCGCCGTGCTCGAGCTGGGCGGGTCGACGAGCACCACATCGAAGGTGCGACCCTTCTTGGCGAAGCGGTCCATCCACTCCATGGCGTCGCCGAACACGCTGTCGTGGTCCGCAGGGTCGATGCCGTTGGCCCGGAGGTTCTCCTCCGCCCACCCGAGGTAGCGCTTGCTCAG
>JALYWQ010000274.1 GCA_030852625.1 Actinomycetota bacterium | reverse complement strand
GGGTGGGCCGGGGGGCCACCACGGGGACGGCCGCGGGTGCGGCCAGGGCGGCGATGGCAGCGGCGGGGACCGTCGTCGGGACGGTGGCGCCGACCTTGCGGACGCTCGACAGGGCCACGTCGGTGCCGGCCTTGAAGAGCACGGCCTTGGCCGCGGTCTGGGTGTGGATCAGGGCCATCTCGTCACGGACGTAGTCGGCACTGAGGACGGCGGGGTCGTCGCTGGGGCTCGCAGCGCCGGCGGCGGCGATGCCGACGCAACCGGCCACGGCCAGTGCGGCGCCTCCGCTGAAGAGCACCCGGCGTCGCATCGGCGTCGGGTCGGTGGTACTCGGGGGGTTGTCCATCCCGGTGGGTCCTCCTTGGGGGGAGGGCGCGCGCCGGATGAGGAAAATTGCGGGGACCAACGTCCAGCTCGCGCCCAGGGGGTCGGGGGGCCGCGCCAAAGGCGGCTGGTGGGTTACGAAAGCCTGTCACGACGGCAACGCAATCGCAACATTCACGCGTGTGATTTCCTTCACACGCGATCACGGATCGCGCACTTCGCCCCTTATCCGGGCGGGGCCGTCAGCGGGAACGGGGGAGCCCGAGGCCCCGCCCGGCGATGATCTCCCGCTGGACCTCGCTGGAACCGCCGTAGATCGTGGTGACGACGGCGTGCCGGAAGGCGTGCTCCACCAGGCCCCGCAGCACGGCGCCGTCCTCGCCGAGCGGGACGAGCCCGGCCGGCCCGAGCAGCTCGACCAGCTCCGACGAGGCCCGCACGAAGCTCTCGGTGATGTGGAGCTTCGACATCGACCCCTCCACCTGGGGCATGGCCCCCTGGGAGGCCAGCCACGCCGACCGGAAGAGCAGCAGGCGACCGGCCTCGAGCTCGGTGGACCACCGGGCGAGGGTCTCCTGCACGGTGGGGTCGTCGAACGGACGCGATCCGTCGGGCTGGGCCGTCCGGGCCCACGTCGCCACCGATTCCACGAGGTGGTGGGGCTCGCCCCAGTTGGCGCCGTTGCGCTCGTAGACGAGGGCGGCGTGCATCGTGCTCCACCCGGCGTCGACCTCGCCGACCCGGCACGAGTCGGGCACCCGCACGTCGGTGTAGAAGGTGATGTTGGTGCGCTCGCCACCCATGGTGTCGACGGCGGTGATCTCGATCCCGGGGGTGTCCATGGGCACGAGGAACATCGTGAGGCCCTTGTGCTTCGGGGCGTCGAGGTTCGACCGGCACAGGAGGAACACGTACTGGGCCTCGTGGGCCATCGTGGTGAACATCTTCTGGCCGTCGATCACCCAGTGATCGCCGTCGCGCACGGCCCGGGTGGCGACCGAGGCCACGTCGGAGCCGGCGTCGGGCTCGCTGTAGCCGAGGCAGGTCATCACCTCGCCGCTGAGGATCCTCGGCAGGATCTCGCGGCGCTGCTCGTCGGTGCCCACGAGCAGCAACGTGGCGCCCACCATCGACGCGATGTTGAGCCCGTCGATCGGGGCGCCGGCGCCGTAGAGCTCCTGGTTGAGGAGCACCTGGTCGATGGCGCTGCGGCCGAGGCCGCCGACCTCCTTCGGCCAGCCTGCGGCGAGGTAGCCCCGCTCGCAGAGCGCCTGGTGGAACCCCCAGTCGTGCATGGTGCCGGTGGTGAGGGCCCGGTCGACGATCTCGGTGGTGAGGTGCTCGGCGATGAAGGCCCGCACCTCGGCTCGGAAGGCCTCGGTCTCGGGGTCGAGCCGGAAGTCCATGCCGGCCCGGCAGGGTCGGGCGGTCGCGGCGGCCGCGATCGAGGCGGAGCCGGGCGCATCGTCGCCCCACAGTCGTTCGGCGATGGTGCGCAGCTCCTGGCGGGGATCGCCGAGGACCAGGCGGGCGGCCTTTGCCCGGCGCACGTGGAGCTGCACGTCGTACTCGAGCATGAAGCCGTAGCCGCCGTGCACGTGGAGGCTGAACCCGGCCGCGTCGTCGGCCACCCGTCCGCAGAACCAGTTGGCCTGTGCCGCTCGACCGGGCGCGGTGGGATGGTCCTCGTCGATGGCCCACACGGCCTGGAAGGCCATGAGGCGGGCGCCGTCGACGGCGGCGTGCAGGTCGGCGAAGCGGTGCTGGATGGTCTGGAAGCTGCCGATGGGCACGCCGAACTGGTGGCGGTCCTTGGCGTACTGCACGCCTTCATCGAGCGAGCGGCGGGCGAGGGCGGCTTGGCTCACCGCCGTGAGGGACCGCCACTCGTCGAGGGCCTGCTCGAAGGCTGCGGCTGCTTCGGAGCCGGTGGCCACCACGTCGGCGTCGGCGAGGTCGACGTCGGCGATGGCCAGGCCCACCATCGTGCGGACGAGCGGCTGGCCGTCTGGTCCTGCGGCCGCCGGTGTGGGCCGGCGGAGCACGACCAGGTCGCCGTCGCGAAGGGCGACGACCACGCTGGCCACCGAGCCGCCGGGAACCAGCTCGGCCCGGTCGCCCGCCACGGGCCGCAGCGCGAACGCGCCGGCAGCACCGTCGATCACCCCGGGCAGCGCGGCGCGAGCCGGCTC
>JALYWQ010000202.1 GCA_030852625.1 Actinomycetota bacterium | reverse complement strand
GCCGAGGACGCAGTGCAGGAGGCGCTCATCGAGGCCTTCCGGGTGTGGCCGGAGGACCCGCCCCGCGACGCCAAGGGCTGGCTCGTCACGACGGCGTGGCGCCGGTTCCTCGATGCCACCCGGTCCGAGGCCTCCCGACGGGGACGGGAGGAGCGACTCGAGCGGGCTCCCGCGCCAGGCCCGGCCGCGGAGCACGACGACACCCTCCAGCTCTACTTCCTCTGCGCCCACCCGTCGCTGACGCCGGCGGCGGCCGTCGCCCTCACGCTGCGGGCCGTGGGCGGGCTGACCACGCGGCAGATCGCCGAGGCCTACCTCGTGCCCGAGACGACGATGGGGCAGCGCATCAGCCGGGCCAAGCGCACGGTGGCCGACGTCGGGCTCGAGCAGCCCGGTGACGTCGGCACCGTCCTGCGGATCCTCTACCTCGCTTTCAACGAGGGCTACTCCGGGAACGTCGACCTGGCCGCCGAGGCCATCCGCCTCACCAGGCAGCTGGCCGCCCGCATCGACCACGAGGAGGTGGCTGGGCTCCTGGCGCTGATGCTCCTCCACCACGCCCGGCGCGCCGCCCGAACGAGGCCCGACGGCAGCCTCATCCCGCTGGCCGCCCAGGACCGTTCCCGGTGGGACACGGCGCTGATCGCCGAGGGCGTCGAGATCCTCCAGACCGCCCTGGCCCGGGACCGCCTCGGCGAGTTCCAGGCCCAGGCGGCCATCGCCGCCCTCCACGCCGATGCCCGGACGGTGGACGAGACGGACTGGGTCCAGATCGTCGAGTGGTACGACGAGCTGATCGCGATCACCGACAGCCCGGTGGCCCGACTGAACCGAGCCGTCGCCGTCGGGGAAGCCGACGGTCCCCGGGCGGGCCTCGCGGCCCTCAACGACCTCGACCCCGAGCTCCCCCGCCACCGGGCGGCCACGGCCTACCTCCACGAGCGTGACGGCGACCTCGCCGCCGCCGCTCGCGCCTACGCCGACGCCGCCCACCGGGCCTCCAACCAGGCCGAACGTGACCACCTCACCCGCCAGGCGGCTCGCCTCAACCGGCAACTGCGCGACTGACCTCCATCGCCTCGGACGCGACGAAGGGGGCCCGAGCGTTCGCTCGAGCCCCCTTCGATCGGTCGTTCAGCTAGCGGTGATGGTGCCGACCATCTCGCTCGGTGCATGGAGGATGCAGACGTAGGCGTAGGAGCCGGCGTCGGGCACCTTGAACTCGAAGCTCCGGGCCGCTTCCGGCGGACCGGCGCCCGGGGGAGCGTCCGGCGGCAGCAAGCCGGTGTTGAAGAACCCTGCCGAGGCGAGCGTCTGCGGCGACGGACCGGGTGCCGGGGCATCGGTCCTCGGGTCCAGCGGGCTCGTGATCGGTTCGGCGCCCTCACCGAAGAAGCTCGCCGTGTGCGGCGCCCCCGAGTTGTTGACGAACTTCACCGTGTCGCCGGCCTTGATCCCGGCCGGGGTCGGGGCGAAGGCGAGGACGTCGACGTGCTCCGTGGTGGCGCCCATCTCGATGGTCCACGTGGTGCTGCCGTCGTCGTTCTTCACCGTGACGGGGTCGGCCGAGGCCAGCTCCTCCTTGACGGCGCGGCCTTCCTCGAGGAACTGCTCGGTCTCGTCGGCCCGGCGCTCGGCCACGTCGGCCGGCGTGTCCACGTCGCCACCAGCCTCGGTGACGGTGACCTGGCCGACCATGGCCGGGTGGATCACGCAGTAGTACGAGTAGTCGCCGGCGCTGGCGAACGACATCGTGAAGGGCGGCGGCGCCTCCGGGCTGAGCGGCAGGAGACCGGTGTTCACGAACGACGTGCCGTCGTAGCTGGTCGTGTCGGCCGCGGTGGGCTCGAAGACCGACGGGTCACCAGGCGGCGGGAGCTCCTGGCCCGGCGAGAGGAAGGTGACGGAGTGCGGCTCGGTGCCCTGCCACTGCCAGGTCACGTCGGTGCCCACCTCCACGCTGACCTCCTCGGGGAGGAACTCCAGCACGGCGACGTTGGCGTCCTCCGGGTCGTTGATGCCGACACCGACTTCGATGCCGTCGGGCGCCGGAACCGAGGTCTCGGTGTCCGTCGTGGTCGTGGTGTCGTCGCTGTCGCCGTCGTCGCCGCACGCGGCGACGAGCAACGCCAACGCGACGGGAACGATCGCGAGTCGGGATGCTCTGCGCATCATGTCCGCCTTCCTGCCTTGGGGTTCCCCCCGGGATATCCGCGTCAACGTACGCCTTTTGACCGTTTCGCGTCGTCCGTGCTGCCACGGACGCGAAACTCCACCCGTGAAGCGGTCACGACGCAGCAACGTCCCCGCGTTCGAGGTGATGGCGATCCTCGACCGCATCGCCACGCTGCGCGCCGCGGGGCGGGACGTGATCTCGTTGTGCGCCGGCGAACCCTCCGGCGGTGCGCCCACCGAGGTGCGGGAACGAGCAGCCCGCGCCCTCGCCGGCGACGATGCGCTCGGCTACACGCCGGCCCTCGGCCTGCCCGAGCTGCGGTCGGCCATCGCGGCCCACTACCAGCGCTGGTACGGGGTCGGTGTCGACCCGTCGGCGGTGGCGGTGACCACCGGCGCGTCCGGCGCGTTCGTGGTCCTGTTCCTCGCCGCGTTCGACGCCGGCGACCGGGTGGCCGTCACGAGACCCGGCTACCCCGCCTACCGCAACATCCTCCACGCCCTCGGCATCGACGTCGTCGAGGTGCCCGTCGGCACGACAACGGGCTTCCAGCCCACGATCGCCTCGCTCGACGAGGCGGTGCGCTCCGGCGGCCGGCTCCACGGCCTGGTCCTCGCCTCGCCCGCCAACCCCACCGGGTCGATGGTCGACCGGGCCGGCCTGGAGGCGCTCAGCCGTTGGTGCGCCACCAACGACGTGCGACTGATCAGCGACGAGATCTACCACGGCATCACCTACCCGGACGATCGGGCCGCGGCCGACGCTCGCGGGGTGAGCGCCGTGAGCCTCGACCCGGCCGCCACCGTGGTGTCGTCGTTCTCGAAGTACTGGGGGATGACCGGCTGGCGCCTCGGCTGGGCACTCGTGCCCGACGACCTCCGCGGCGCGGTCGACGCCCTGGCCGGCAACGTGGCCCTGTGCCCTCCGACGCCAGCGCAGGTCGCGGCGATCGGCGCCTTCACCGATCCCTCCTACCAGGAGGCCGACGAGCGGGTGGAGCACCTCGCCGACGCTCGGGCGCTCGTCCTCGGTTCGCTCGACCGCCTCGGCTGGGGTCCCATCGCTCCTGCTGCGGGAGCGTTCTACCTCTGGGCCGGCATCGAGGAACACCTCGGTGACCACGCCGACTCCGTGTCCTGGTGCCGGGCCCTGCTCGAGGAGACCGGGGTGGCCCTCGTCCCCGGCACCGACATGGACACCGTCGACGGCGGCCGCTTCGTGCGGCTGTCGTTCGCGCCCGGGGCCGCCGCGGTGGCGGAGGCCATCGACCGCATCGTCGCCTTCCAGGCCCGCTGACTCGGTGGGTCAGGCGGGGTAGGTCAGCCCCGGTAGTCGGACCGGCCGGCCAGCTCCGCAGCACCGGCCATGAGGCCGAGCACCACGTCGCCGAACGCCTGCAGCTTCGGGTCGTCCCCGGCCCGCTGGAACCCCTGCTCGAGCACCACGGCGAGCTTCCACTTGGCGAGCACGCAGTAGTAGTCGATGTCGTCCACCTGGCGACCCGACACCTCGGCGTAGTGCGCGAGCACCTCCGAGCGGGGCGGCATGCCGGTCATGTCCACGTAGGTGAGGTCGCCGGGGTCGTCGGCGGCCTCGGGCCACGAGTTCACGACCCACCCGAGGTCGAGCTTGGGATCGCCGACGGTGCCCATCTCCCAGTCGACGACCGCCGCCAGCCGAGCCGGCCCACCGTGGTGGTACATGACGTTGGCGAACTGGTAGTCGCCGTGCATCAGGCCAGGTACGAAGTCGAGGGGCTTGTGGGCCCGGAGCCAGGCCGACGCCTCGTCGAAGCCGGGCAGCTCACGGCCCTTGATCCGCTCCAGGAACGCCGTCCACCGATCGACCTGCCGCTCGTGGAACCCCTCCGGCCGACCGAGGTCCTGCAACCCCTTCGCCTGCCAGTCGACCTTCGACAGCAACGCGATCCCCTCCACGAGCTGGAACGCCAGCCCGCGGCGGGCGTCGAGGTCGGCGTCGAACGGCGCCGGCCACCGCCCGCCCTCGAGGCCCATCGGTGACCAGCCGTCCACGAAGCCCATGAGGTAGAAGGCCCGGCCGAGCACGGAGGTGTCGGCGCAGGCCGCGACGGCCTCGGTGTGGGGCACATCGGTGCCGCGCAGGGCGTCGATGATGCGCCACTCCCGCATGATCCCGTCGTCGCGCGTCGCCGGGGCCGGCGGCGGCGGGATGCGCATGGCGCAGTGCAGGTCGCCGCGACGCAGTTCGTAGATGTCGTTCTGGGTGCCGCCGGAGATGAACCGGTGCTCGAGCGGCTCACCCCGCCCGGGTAGGCCCTGCTCGTCCATCCACCCGACCAGGCGCTCGACGTCGAGGGTCACAGGTTGGCCACCTCGTGCTCCACCAGCTCGGCGTACTTCACCCTGGCCTCGGCCACCCGCCGGGGGAGGTGCTGGGTGGGCCACAGGTCGTCGGTGGCCTTGTGCTCCCGCAGCACCTGCCGGGCCACGGTGACCTTGTGGACCTCGGTCGGGCCGTCGGCCAGGCCCAGGATGCTGGCGCCGAGGAGCATGCGGTGGAACGGCAGCTCGTTGCTCACCCCGAGGGCGCCGTGCACCTGGATCGTGCGCAGGGCGATGTCGTGGAGCACCCCGGGCATCAGCACCTTCACCGCCGAGATGTCCTTGCGCACCTTCCGGTAGTCGTTGTGCTTGTCGATCGACCACGCGGTGTAGAGGACGAACAGCCGGAACTGCACCAGCTGCGCGTAGGAGTCGGCGATGTAGCCCTGCACGAACTGCTTGTCGGCCAGGATGCCGCCCTGCACCTCGCGGCTGAGGGCCCGCTCGCACATGGCGTCGAGCGCCCGGGTGGCCATGCCGATGGTGCGCATGGCGTGGTGGATGCGGCCGCCGCCGAGCCGGGTCTGGGCAATGGCGAAGGCCTGGCCCTCGCCGCCGAGGAGGGCATCGGCCGGCACCCGCACGTCGTCGTAGTGGATGAGGGCATGGGAGCCCTCGCCGAGCGGCTCGTCGCCCAGCCCCAGGTTGCGCTCGATGATCACGCCGGGCGTGTCGGTCGGCACCAGGAACATCGACATCCCCTGGTACGCGCTCACGTCAGGATCGGTCACCGCCATCACGATGAGGAACGAGGCCGTGCGGGCGTTCGACGAGAAGAACTTCCATCCGTTGATCACCCACTCCTCGCCATCGCGGGTGGCCCGGGTCTTGAAGAGCGTGGGATCCGATCCCGCGGTGGGCTCGGTCATCGAATAGCAGGAGAAGATCTCGCCCTGGAGCAACGGGTGGAGGTAGCGCTCCTTCTGCTCCTCGGTTCCGTAGTGGGCGATGATCTCGGCGTTGCCGGTGTCGGGCGCTTGGCAGCCGAACACGATCGGCGCCCACGATGACCGGCCGAGCACCTCGTTGAGCAGCGAGAGCTTCAGCTGGCCGTAGCCCTGGCCGCCCAGCTCCGGTCCGAGGTGGGTGGCCCACAGGCCCTGGGCCCGCACCTCGGCCTTCAACGGATCGAGCACGCTCCGCAGCGTGGGGTCAGGCGGGGTGAACTCGAGGCCGGGGCGGAGGACGTCGAGCGGTTCGACGTGCTCCCGCACGAAGGCATCGGCCCAGTCCAGCTTGGCCTGGAACTCGGGCTCGGTCTCGAAGTCCCACATGGCTGCTCCCCCGGATCGACGACGGCGGCCACACTACGAGCGGCGAGCGGGCGGGGTTTCGACCCATCCCCTGGGGGTATGCACTGCGCCGGTGGAGACCGACACGGCGAGCAGAGCGGAAGGTCCGGAGGCTGGGCCGTGGCACGAGGAGCTGGCCGGCTTCGTCCGCGCCGCGTCCGGTGGGCTGCTGTTCGGTGTACCGCTGCTCTACACGATGGAGGTGTGGTGGACGGGCCGCCACACCGACCCGGAGCAGATGCTCTTGGTCCTAGGCCTGCTCTGCCTCCCGGTGCTCGCGCTGAACAAGACCACCGGCTTCCGGCAGACCCGCGACGTGCGGCTGCGAGACGCCGTCGTCGACACCGTCGAGGCCCTCGCCGTCGGGGTCGTCGTCACCACCATCGTGCTCATCCTCCTGCGGGAGATCACCTTCGACACCTCGCTGCGTCCTGGTCTGGGCACCGTGGTCTACGAGGCGGTGCCCTTCTGCCTGGGGGTCGGGGTGGCCCGCCACTTCCTCCACGGCGGGCGAACCGATCCCGATGACGACGCCGAGGAGCACGGCCCGGATCGACTCCACCCCACCCTGGCCGATCTCGGGGCCACGGTGGTGGGCGCGGTGTTCGTGTCGCTCAACATCGCACCCACCGACGAGGTGCCGATGCTCGCGGCGGCGATGCAGCCGCAGTGGTTGTTGGCGATGGTCGCCATGAGCCTCGTGAGCTCGTACGCCATCGTGTTCGCGGCCGGCTTCACCAGCCAGGACACCCGCCACGAGCAAGAGGGGCCGTTCCAGCGGCCGGTCACCGAGACGGTGGTGTCCTACCTCGTGTCGCTCGTCGTGGCCGGGCTGCTCCTGTGGCTGTTCCAGCGCGGGGTCTCACCGGCGGACGACTTCCTCGCCCGCGTGGTGGTGCTCGGGTTCCCCGCCGCGATCGGCGGCGCAGCAGGGAGGCTGGCGGTATGAGCGAGCGACGACCCCTCAACCCGGCCGAGCGCTTCACCCTCGCCTGCTCGTGCCTCGTGCTGGCGGTGCTCATCGGCCTCATCGCCATCCAGTTGACGGCCTCGCACGAACCGGCTGCGCCCGTCGCCACGATCGAGCGCGTCGAGCGGGTCGGCGAGCTCCACCACGTGGAGGTCAGCGTCTCCAACGACGGCGACGACACCGCCGCCAACGTGCAGGTGGCGGCAGAGCTCACCGTGGATGGCGAGACCAGCGAGGGCGACCAGACCATCGACTTCCTGGCCGGCGGTTCCACCGAGGACCTGGTGTTCGTCTTCGAGGACGACCCCGCCGACGGCGAGGTCACGGTCGCCGTGAGCGGCTTCAGCGTCCCCTGACGGACACGGCGGCCCGATCGAGCTCGAACCAGACCGACTTGCCGGCACCGGTGGGGCGGACGCCCCAGTGGTTCGACAGCTCCTCGAGGATGACGATCCCCCGCCCGCCCGGCCGCGTGGGCTGCGGGCGGCGCCGTACCGGCGGGGTGGGGTCGGTGTCTTCCACCGAGACCCAGAGGTGGTCCGGGAAGAGCTCGACGTCGAGGTGGGGACCCGACCCGGTGTGCACGATGGCGTTGGTGACCAACTCGGTGATGAGCAGCTCGGCGGTGGCGATGGTTGCTTCGTCGTCGTCGGCCATCAGCTCGCGCAGCAGGACACGAGCGGTGCGAGGCGATGTGCGTTCGGCAGCGAGGTCGACCGATGCCCGCAGGATGTCGGTCCCCTCGACTCGAGGCACTCGCCGGGGGTCAGGGTGGACACGGCCCATGGCGATGGTCCGACTACCCGGCGTTGGGGGTGCCTACACGCCGAGGCTGCGACCAATGATCTCCTTCATGATCTCGGTGGTGCCGCCGTAGATCGTCATGATGCGCACATCGCGGTACATCCGGGCGATGGCGTACTCCTCCATGTACCCGTAACCACCGTGGAGCTGGACGCACGTGTCGACCACCCGCTTGCACAGCTCGGTGGTCCACCACTTGGCCTCGGCGGCCGTTTCGGCGGAGAGGGCCCGATCGTTCAGGGCTTCGAGCTGACGATCGACGAACACCCGGGCGATGTCGATCTCCGTGCGCATCTCCGCCAGCTTGAAGCGGTTGTGCTGGAAGCTGCCGATGGGCTGCCCGAACGCCTCCCGCTCCTTCGAGTAGTCGAGCCCCAGCTGGAAGGCGGCCTCGGCCTGCGCCACCGCGCCCATGGCGATCCCGAGCCGCTCCCGGGGGAGCTTCTCGACCAGTTGCGCGAACCCGGACCCCTCCTCGCCGAGGAGGTTGGCGGCCGGCACCCGCAGGTCGGTGAAGAACAGCTCGCCGGTGTCGGCCGAGTGCTGCCCCACCTTCTCGAGGTTTCGACCCCGCTCGAACCCGGGCCGGTCGGACTCCACGACGATGAGGCTCATCCCCCGGTGGCGCTGGCTCGGATCGGTCTTGCACGCCACGATCACGAGATCGCAGTTGAAGGCGCTGCTGATGAAGGTCTTCGAGCCGTTGAGGACGTAGTCGTCGCCATCGCGGACGGCGGTGGTGCGCATGCTCGCGAGGTCGGAGCCCATCGTCGGTTCGGTCATGGCCACCGCGAGCACGAGGCTGCCGTCGCAGATGCCCGGCAACCACCGCGCCTTCTGCTCCTCGTTGCCGCCCTCGAGGATGTAGGGAACGCAGACGTCGTTGTGGAGGGAGATGCCGGTGTAGGCCGACGTCACGCCGAGGCGCGACGCCTCCTCCATCATGATGGCGTTGTACCGGAAGTCGGCCGACCCACCGCCGCCGAACGACTCCGGCACGTCGATGCCGAGGTAGCCGGCCGCTCCCGCCCTCCGGTAGAGGTCGCGGTCGACGATGCCGGCCCGCTCCCACGCCTCGTTGTTCGGCACCAGCTCGCGCTCGAGGAACTGGGCGAAGCCGGCCCGGAAGAGGTCATGGGTCTCGTCGAAGCCCAACCGGGCCGGAACCGCCGACGTCACGACAGGGCCTGCATGAGCAGCGCCATCTCGTCGTTGATGCCGGTGGGCACGATGTAGCCGTCCTCGGCGCGGATGTCGCCGAGGTGGTCGCGGATGTCCTCGATGGAGGGCTTCGCCCCCTTCTCGGCCGTCCAGCCCGGGGTGAGCCCGATGAAGGCCCTGGCGTAGCGGCCGCCGCCCAGCGAGAAGATCTCGTGGGTGAGCTCGCAGGCCTCCGACACCAGGAACAGCGACAGCGGCATCACGAGATCGGGGGCCAGAGCGTCGGCCATGGGCCCGAGGAGGTCCTCGGTGAGGCGGGACTTGGCGATCGGCGCGATCACGTTGGCCTTGATGTTGTACTTGGCGCCCTCGACGGCGAGGACGTTGGTCAGGCCCACCAACCCCATCTTGGCGGCGCCGTAGTTCGACTGGCCGAAGTTCCCCCACACGCCGGCGCCGGAGGCGGTGTTGAGGATGCGGCCGTAGCCCTTCTCCTTCATCACCCGGAAAGCGGGCTGGGTGACGTGGAAGGCGCCGTAGAGGTGCACCTCCACGATGGCGCGGAGGTCCTCCATGTCGAGGCTGGCGAAGGACTTGTCCCGCAACGTGCCGGCGTTGTTGATGACGATGTCGACGGTGCCGAAGGCGTCGAGTGCGGCCTGGGTGATGGCCTGGCCGCCCTCGGGGGTGGCGACCGAGTCGTAGTTGGCGATGGCCTCGCCGCCGGCGGCCTTGATGCCCTCGACCACGGCGTCAGCTGCGCTCGTGCCCGAGCCGGTGCCGTCGGTGCCACCGCCGAGGTCGTTGACCACGACCTTGGCACCACGGCGGGCCAGCTCGGCGCAGTAGGCGCGGCCGAGGCCGCCGCCACCACCGGTGACGATGGCGACTCGGTTGTCGAAGGTGATCTGGTCGGACATCGAGGGTGCGCTCCTGGTGGGTGGTTCGGGTTGGACGGAAGGATCAGGCCGAGGGCTCGCTGCCGACGATGCTCACGAAGCTCACACAAGCGCCGGGTTGGCCGCCGAGGTTGTGGGTGAGGCCGAGCGTGCGCCCGGCGGCGATGCTGGCCAGCCGGCGCTCCTCGGGCGCTTCGCCCCGCAGCTGGAGCCAGCACTCGAAGAGCATGCGCAGGCCGCTGGCGCCGATCGGGTGGCCGAAGCTCTTCAGGCCACCATCGGGGTTGACGGGCAGCTCACCGTCACGGTCGAAGGCTCCGGCCAGCACGTCCTTCCACCCGTCGCCCCGCGGCGAGAACCCGAGGTCCTCCATCAGCACGAGCTCGGTGGGGGTGAAGCAGTCGTGCACCTCGGCCAGGGCCAGCTCGGCGCGAGGGTCGCTGACGCCGGCCTGTTCGTAGGCGTCGGCCGCGCTGCGCACCACCTCCTCGAAGGAGGTGTAGTCGTAGCGGTCGTCCATCGGGCCGGTGCCGGGACCGGCCACGAACGACAGAGCCTTCACGTAGAGCGGCTTGTCGGTGTACCGGTGGGCGTCCTCGGCCCGCACGATCACCGCCGCCGCGGCACCGTCGCTCACCCCGGAGCAGTCGAAGATGCCGAGCTGCCCGGAGATGCGGGGGCTGGCCTTGATGGTCTCGAGGGAGACCTCCTTGCGGAACTGGGCCCGCGGGTTGCGGGCGCCGTTGGCGTGGTTCTTCCACGCGATGCGGGCCAGCACGTCGCCCATCTGGTCCTCGGAGACGCCGAAGCGCTCGCCGTAGGCCGGCGCGAGGAGGCTGAACATCGACGGCGCGGTGAGCGCGACCGACGTGCCGTCGTGGGCCGGCCCGTCGACCACGAGCCCGGAGTAGCCCGAGTCCTTGAGCTTCTCGACGCCGACCGCCATCACCACGTCGTAGGCCCCCGACGCCACCGCATAGCAGGCGTTGCGGAACGACTCGCTGCCGGTGGCGCAGAAGTTCTCGATGCGGGTGACCGGCTTGTAGTCGAGCTTGAGGGGCTTGGCGAGGGTGAGCCCGGAGAGCCCCGACCCCATCGTGCCGAGCCAGTAGGCATCGATGAGCTCCTGCGCGACCCCGGCGGAGTCCATGGCCATCGTGGCGGCGTCGACGAGCAGGTCGTCGGTGCTCAGGTCCCACCGCTCACCGAAGTTGGTGCAGCCCATCCCCACGATGGCCACCCGGTCGCGGATCCCGTTCGAGCCCATGTCAGTTCCCCTCCGGCCCGATCGGCCGAGCCTTCCAGAAGTAGTTGTGGACGCCGTCGGCCGTTGTGTAGAGCCGGCGGAAGGTCATGGCCACCCGATCGCCGATGGCGACGGTGTTTGGATCGACGTCGGTGAGCTCGCACTGGATGCGACCGCCGCCGTCGAAGTCGACGACCGCCGCCACCACCGGCGGGGCCAGCGTGAAGGCCAGGTGGTCGATGGCGAAGGTGGTCACCGTGCCGAGCAGGTCGGCGAGCGGCTCCGGCTCCTGGTGGTCCCTCGATCGGCAGTTCAGGCACACCCGCTCCGGGGGGAGGTGGCGGGTGCCGCAGTCGGTGCACCGGGAGCCGACCAGTGCGTACTTCCACGCCGCGTTGCGGCTGCTCGGCGGCGCCGCCGGACGATCGGGGTCAGGGCGGCGGGGCGGCTCCCGGCGGAGGAGGCCTCGCCACACCAGCACATCGGTGTGGTCCACGGGCCGGCCCTCGAGCTGCTCGCGGACGGGCCGGGCCACCGCCTGGCCGGCCCGGTCACCGGTGCGGAACAGGAGGCAGTCGGCGCCGTCGGCCAGGACGAGGAGGGCGACGACCTGGCCGGGGCTGGCCTGCTCCAGCACGTCGGTGAGGAGCACGATCGGATGGGCCGCGCCGGTGATGCCGATGGTGCCGAGGCGATCGTCGACGATGGCCTCGGGCCGCACCCCGGCCGCCTTGCGGACCACGCCGACGGCGCGGGTGTGGAGCCCCGTGACGATGAGGTGGTCGACGTCGCCAGGCGCCAGACCGGCCGCCTTCAGGGCATCGCCGAAAGCGGCATCGGCGAGGGGCACGTACTCGGTCTCGCCGAAGCGCTCCTCCCACACCTTCGAGGTGAGCTCGCCCGGAACCCGCCACCGGTCGAGGAACTCCGCCGACGCCGAGCCGGTTGCCACCAGGTCGGCCGCGGCCGTGGCACCAGGACCGATGACCAACGCGGCGGCGCCGTCGCCGCCGTCGCGCTCGTCGGCGGAGCCGGGCAGGCCCACGCGGACGTCCGCGGCCACGAGCAGGGTCGTCCGTCCCGCCAGTGCCCCGTCGGCCGCCGCTCGCAGGGCGCCGACCGTCGTCCGCACCGAGCCCACCGCGTCGTAGGCCGCCACCGACTGGTCCAAGTCGAGGGCCTGGTGGATCACGGTGGCGTTGGTGCGGTCGGCGTAGGGCGGGGAGGTGGTGCAGAACACCACCGTGCCCACCGAACCTCGGTGGTCGCCGATCACCCGCCGGGCCGCCTCGACGGCCAGCGAAGTGGCGTCCTCGTCGAAGCTGGCGATCGAGCGGGCGCCCCGCCCGATCCCGGCCGCCGCCCGATCGAGGCGGCGCTGGGGGAGGTAGGCCCCGCTCGCAAGGATCGTGGTCATGCTGCTCTCCTGACTCGAACGGAACGGGTCATCGGCTGAGGATCGTGCAGGCACCGATGCCGGGTGCGCCGTAGACCTGGGTGTAGCCGACGGTGGGGTTGCCGGGCACCTGGCGCGGGCCGGCGTCGCCGCGCAGTTGGAGCACGATCTCGTGGATCTGCCGCATGCCCGACGCGCCGATGGGCTCGCCGTTGGCGAGCAGACCGCCGTCGGTGTTGATGGGCAGGCGACCACCGATCTCGGTTTCGCCGTCGAAGATCAGCCGTTCCTGCTCACCGTCGGCGCAGAAGCCGTTCTCGGCCATGTGCATGATCTCGGCGCCCGACTCGCTGTCCTGGATCTGGGCCACCTGTACGTCGTCGGGCCCGATGCCGGCCGTCTCGTACACGGCCTTGGCGGCGTCGACGGTGGGACTGTCGGTCTGCTCCGGTGACGACCACGAGCTGAACACCTCGAAGGTGCCGAAGCGGCGGGTGCGCACGGCGACCCCCCGCACGAACACCGGCGTCGAGGTGTACCGGTGGGCCTGATCGGCCCGGCACACGATCACGGCGGCGGCGCCCTCGTCAGGGGAGCAGAGCATGTACTGCGTGAGCGGGTGGTTGAGCATCCGGCTCTCGCGGATCTGGTCCTCGCTCATGGCGTTGCGGCGCCAAGCGTTGGGGTTGAGGGCCCCGTTGCGGAAGGCCTTGGCCGCCACCTTGGCCAACGCCTCCTCCGAGATGTCGTGGTCGTGGAGGTAGCGGTTGATCTTCATGGCGAAGAACTGGGTGGTGACCATGAAGCCGAGCTCGCCGTACCACTGCGGCAGGCCGCTGCTGGCGGGGTCGGCGTTGAACATGCCGCGAGGGTGCTTGTCGAACCCCACTGCCAGGCCGAGGTCGAACTGCCCTGACGCGATGGCCTGCACCGAGGCCGCCAGCGCGCTCCCCGCGGTGGCGCACCCGTTGGCGACGTTGATGAACTGCAGGCCGGTGAGGCCGAGCTCGTTCACGAGGGTGTCGGCGGTGCCGGAGCCCTCGTTGCCGGGGAGCATCGAGGCCAGGCTGCCGCCGTAGGCGAATTGCAGGTCGGTCCACTGCACGCCGGCGTCCGCAAGGGCGGCCCGGGTGGCGTGGGCGCCCATGGCCATGCCGCTGACCCCGTCGTGGCGGCCGAAGGGATGGATCCCGATCCCGACGATGGCGACATCCGACGGCTTCATCGGCTCGACCCGTCCTTTACGGGCGCGAACGCGTACGCCAGCACCTCGGTGCCGTCGGCGTCGACGGTGAACGGCACGATCACCAGCTCGAGCTCCATGCCGATCCGAACGTCGGCCCGGTCGAGCCCGTGCAGGCGGGTGACCACCCGCACCCCCTCGGGCAGCTCCACGAACCCGAGCAGGTACCCGGCGAAGTCGTCGTCGGTCTCGGGACCGGCGTAGGGCTCCTTCGGGAGGAAGTCCTGGCTGGTCCAGGTCCACAGCGTGCCCCGGCGGCTCAGCTCCAACCGCTCCATGCCAGTGCGCCCGCACTTGGGGCAGCCGAACTGGGCCGGGAACACGACCGTGGCGCAGCCGTCGCACCGACTGCCGAGCAGGTGGGGTTCGTCGGCCGGCCAGGTGAACACGCCGTCGGCGATCGGACGCGGCGCGGCCACCGTCGCGCCGCTCATCGCAGGTCGGCGGGGAGCTCGGCGTGCTTCGACGTCTGCCAGGCCGGGGTGCGCTTCTCGAGGAACGACATCACGCCCTCCACGGCGTCGGGCTGCTCGCCCGACCACCAGATCACCTTGGTCTCGCGGGCGAAGGCCGCCTTGCGGTCGGTCTCGCCGAGGAACTCGTAGGTCAGCTGCTTCACGAGACCGACGGCGGCGGGCGCCGAGTGCACGGCCAGCTCCCGGGCCAGCTCGAGGGCCCGCGGGAGCACCTCGTCCTTCGGCAGCGCCTCGAGGGCCAGGCCCATGGCCACCGCGTCGGCGCCGCTGAACATCCGGCCGGTCATCAGGAGCTCCAGGGCCCGCTCTACGCCGACCAGCCGGGGCAGGAGCCAGTGGATGTTGGCGTCGGGCACGATGCCGCGGCGGGTGAAGACGAACCCGAGCTTGGCGTCCTCGGCCACCACACGCAGGTCGAAGAGCATCGGCACCGTGAGCCCGGCCCCCACGGCGGCGCCGTTGATGGCGCCGATCACCGGCGTGCGCATGGTCCAGAACGCCGAGCGGTCGGGGACGCTTTCGGAGTCGACGCCCTGCGCGGCGTCGTGCTCGGCGTGGGCGTCGGCGCCGAACACGTCGGCACCACCCGACATGTCGATGCCGGAGCAGAAGGCCCGGCCAGCACCGGTGACGACGATGACCCGCACCCCCTCGTCGGCGTCGAGGAGCCACATGGCCTCGTGGAACTCCCGGTCGAGGGTGTGGTCGAAGGCGTTCATGTGATCGGGCCGGTTCAGCGTGAGGGTGGCCACGCCGGTGTCGGGCTCGATGTCGACGAGCACGGTGTCGAACTCGTAGCCGCCGCTGGTCATCGCGGGATCGCCTCTCGGTCGTGGGTGGTGTCGCTCGATGCGATCGAGCGGAGCTCGACCTTCTTCGTGCGGAAGGTGGCATCGGTCTTGGGTAGGGCGTCCAGCACCTGCACGTAGCGAGGGAGCATGTGCCTCGGCATGCGCGGCTCGAGGAAGTCGAGCAGGGCTACCGGGTCGAGGTCCTGACCGGCGACGGGCACCACGAACACCTTGATGTCGTCTTCCCCGAGCTCCGACGGGACGCCGACGGCGGCCGACTCCTGCACGGACGGGTGCTGGTTCACGGCGGCCTCCACCTCGAAGCTGGAGATGTTCTCCCCTCGCCGGCGGATGGCGTCCTTGAGCCGATCGACGAAGTAGTGGTTGCCGTCCTCGTCGACCCGGAAGGCGTCGCCGGTGTGGAACCAGCCGTTGCGCCAGGCCGCCGCGGTCCGCTCGGGTTGGTTGAGGTAGCCGGGGGTGATCACCCAGGGCTCGTCGGCTCGCACCACCAGCTCGCCCACGGTGCCCGCGGGCACCTCCTCGTCGAAGTCGTCGACGATGCGCACCTGGTAGCCGGGGTAGCCCGGTCGGACCCGGCCGCAGCTGGTGCTGTTGGCCAACCGGAACCCGTCGGTGGCCAGGGGCACGCCGATCTCGGTCATGCCGAAGCCCGAGCCGACCTGGAGGCCGAAGCGCTCCTTGAACTCCTCGACCTGGGGGATGAGGGGGCCCATGTAGACGCGCTCGAGCGGGTTGTCGGCGTCGCTCGGATCCGGCGGCGCCAGCATCAGCAGGGCGGCCATCGGTCCGACCAGGCCGGCAGCGTGGACGTCGAAGGACCGGATGTCGTTCCAGAAGTCGGTGAGGCTGAAGGTCTCCCGGATGACGATGTGCCCCCGGTAGCGCGACGACATGTAGAGCGACGACTTCCCCGACACGTGGAAGGCCGGGTACACGGTGTAGTAGGCGCCGTCGTCGTCGATCATCCCCTCCGGGGGCATGCGGGCGAACTCGTTGAGCTCGGCCCACGGCACGAGGACCCCCTTCGACGGACCGGTGGTGCCCGAGGTGTAGACGAGGGCGCAGGTGTCGTGGTGTGCGGGACCCGGCAGGTCGTCGGCCGGCAACGCCCCTTCGAAGAACCGCTCACCGGTGAGCACCTCGAAGGGCAGCGTGATGTCGTCGCCGGGCTCGGCGTCGGGAACCACGACGGTGCGCAGGTAATCGAGGTCCGCGGCCACCTCGGCGAGGCGGTCGACGAACCGGCGGGCGATCACGAGCACCTCGGCCTGCGAGTCGTTGAGCAGGTAGCGGAGCATGTCGCCGAGGTAGGCGTTGTTGATCGGCACCTCGACGGCCCGCAGCCAGGCCACCCCCAGCCAGGCCTCGTAGGCCACGAACGAGTTGGGCAACATCGTGGCGACGTGGTCGCCCGGCTGCACCCCCACCCGGCGAAGGGCGTCGGACCACGTGCGATAGGTGTCCTGCAGCTGGCGGTAGGTGGCCCGGCCACCGTCGACGTCGAGCATGGCGACCCGGTCGGGCACCTCGGCGACGTGGCGCGCGATCAGGTGCGGGAGCACCTCCGACCGATCCAGCACCGTCTCCCCTCCCCCGGTCGATTCGCTCAGCGACCGGTGAAGGTGGCCGGTCGCTTCTCCATGAAGGCGGTGGCCGCCTCCTTGTGGTCCTCGGTCGTGAACAGGTGGGCCAGCCCGTTGGCGACGAAGGACGACACCTCGGGGAGCTCCGTGTAGGCCCGGCCCACCGCCCGCCGCAGGCCCTCCTTGATGTGCCGCACCGCCTGCGGCGGGTTGGCCGCGATGCGCGCTGCGAGCTCCTGGGCGGTGGGGAGCAGCTCCTCGGCCGGCAGCACCTTGCTGACCAGCCCGATGCGCTCGGCCTCGGCGGCGTCGACCAGGTCACCGGTGAAGAGCAGCTCGGCGGCCTTGGCGTAACCGACCAGCTGCGGGAGCCGCCAGTAGCCGGTGACGTCGGCCATCAGCCCGAGCTTCACGAACATCTGGGAGAACTTGGCGTGTTCGGACGCGTACCGGATGTCGCACAGCAGGGCGAAGTCCATCCCGATGCCCACGGCGGCGCCGTTCACCGCCGCGATGGTGGGCTTGCGGCACTCGAGGAACATCTGCGCTTCGGGGGTCATGCCGGGCCGGACGTCGCCCAGCCACTGCATGGTTGCCTCCATGCGGGGATCGCCCCATGCCTTCTCCACGTCGTCACCGGCGCAGAAGGCTCGGCCGGCGCCGGTGACCACGACGGCCCGCACCGCATCGTCGCGCTCGACTGCGTCGAAGGCCTCCTGCAGCTGCTCGGCCATCTCGAAGGTGGCGGCGTTCATGCGCTCCGGCCGGTTCAGCGTGAGGGTGGCGACGTGCTCGTCGACGTCGTAGAGCACCTCGGTGAAGGGCATTGGCGAACGTTAACGATGGTGCACGTAGGCGTCAACGAGCATGCTGGGCCCATGGCGGACCTCACGCAGCTGCTC
>JALYWQ010000174.1 GCA_030852625.1 Actinomycetota bacterium | reverse complement strand
GTCGCGTTCCGGCGCCCGACCCGGCGACTACGACGCCAGGCGGCGGCCGGGCGTGAAGGTCACCGGCAGGTGCTCGAGGCCGCTCACGAAGTTGGCCGGACGGATGTCGAGCGGGGCCGCCAGGTCGGCCAGGGCCAGATCGGGCAGACGGGTGGTGAGCTCGTCGAGCATCACGCTGATCTCGAGGCGGGCCAGGCTGGCCCCGAGGCAGAAGTGGGGGCCGAAGCCGAACGCCACGTGCTCGTTGGGCGTCCGACCGATGTCGAAGGTGAACGGATCGTCGAACACCGCTGCGTCACGGTTCGCCGACGGGTAGAGGAGCATCAGCTCCTCGCCCTCCTCGATCAGCTGCCCCTGCACCTCCACGTCGCGCGTGGCGGTGCGCACCATGTTCTTGATCGGCGACACCCACCGGAGCATCTCCTCCACCGTCGAGGGGCGCACCTCGGGCTCGGCCGCGACCCGCTTCCACTGCTTCGGGTCGGCCAGGAGCTGCTGCACCCCGCCGGAGATCACGTGGCGGGTGGTCTCGTCGCCGCCGATGAGGATGAGCAGGGCCTCCTGGATGATGTCGTCCTCGCTGAGGCGATCACCGTCGACCTCGGCGTGCACGAGGATGCTCATCAGGTCGTCGCCCGGGTTCACCCGGCGATCGGCGATCACCTCGGTGGCGTAGGCGAAGTACTCACCGAACGCGGTGCCGGCCGCTTCCAGCTGGGCCTCCGTGACCTCGCTGCTGAGCGCCGTCACCATGTCGTCGGACCACCGCAGGAGGTCGGCGCGGTGCTCGGGCCGCACGCCGAGGGCATCGCCGATCATGATCATCGGGAGGTGGGCGGCGATGTCCCGCACCAGGTCGGCCTCACCGGTCTCGATCACGTCGTCGAGGATCTCGCTGCACGCCTGGCGCACGGCCGGCTCGCTGTCCCGCACCCGGCGGGGGGTGAAGCCCTTGTTGACGAGCTTTCGCCGCTTCAGGTGGGCGGGGTCGTCCATGTCGATCATCATCGGCAGGGGCGGCTGCTTCGGGCGGATGCCGCCGGCGTTGCTGAACACCTCCGGCTCCTTGGCCATCGCCTTCAGGTCGGCGTAGCGGGTGACCCCCCAGATCGAGCCGTCCCAGTAGATCGGCGCATGGTCCCGCATCCAGGCGAGGGTGGGGTGGTGGTCGCCGCCCCAGAAGGCGCCGCTGCAGAAGTCGACGCCCTCGAGGGTCTCGTGATCAGGCCGGGCCATGTGTCCGATTCTGACACAGCGTCAGGAACGGGATTCGGGTTGGCCCTCACCGGAACGGGATGGAACATTCGTGCGGTGGACGCCGCCGCCGACCTCGAACGATGACGCGCCTCCGAGCCTTCTCCAACGACACCTTCCGCTCGCTGTCGATCCGCAACTTCCGCCTGTTCTTCGTGGGGCAGACGATCTCCCAGATCGGCAACTGGCTGACGCTCATCGCGCAGGCCCTGCTGGTGCTCGAGATCACCGACAGCGGCACGGCGCTCGGGTTCCTCGCCGCCGCCCAGTTCGGACCGGTCCTGATCTTCGGTGCCTTCGCCGGCCTGGTGGCCGACCGCTCGGACAAGCGCCGGCTGCTCATCTTCGTGCAGTCCCTGGCCATGGTGCAGTCCTTCGTCCTCGGTGCCGTCGCCTTCATGGACGCCCCACCGGTGGGGGTGATCTACGCGGTCGCGGCGTTCGGTGGGCTGGCCATGGCGTTCGACAACCCGGCCCGCCGGAGCTTCGTGGTGGAGCTCGTGCCCGAGCGCGACGTCACCAACGCCGTCAGCCTGAACAGCGCGCTGATGACCGGGTCCCGCGTGATCGGCCCCGCCCTTGGCGGCCTGCTCGTTGCGACGGTGGGGTACGGCTGGGCCTTCTGGCTCGACGGCCTCTCGTACATCGCCGTGATCATCGGTCTCCGGATGATCGATCCCGCCCAGGTGCGCCGAGGTCCGGTGGTGGCCCGCGGTCGCGGGCAGGTGCGGGAGGGGCTGCGCTACGCCTGGAGCGTCACCGAGCTGCGGGTGCCGCTCCTCATGATGACGGTGATCGGCACGCTGGCGTTCAACTTCCAGACCGTGCTGCCGCTCTTCGCCAAGCGCACCCTCGGCGGCACCGACCTCACCTTCTCGCTCCTGATGTCGGTGGTCAGCGTCGGGTCGCTGCTCGCCGCCCTCTGGTCGGCCCGCCGAACCACCGTGTCCGTGCACCTCGTCGCGCGCTCGGCCGTCGGCTTCGGCGTGGCCATCGGGGTGCTCGCCCTCATGCCCAACCAGCCGGCCGCCTTCGCCTGGGCCTGGGTGATGGGCCTCACGAGCATCACCTTCATGACCGCCTCCACCGCGATCGTGCAGCTCCGGGCCGACCCCTCGATGCGGGGCCGGGTGCTCGCCATCCAGGCCATGGTGTTCCTCGGCAGCACACCGATCGGCGGACCCATCGTCGGGTGGGTGAGCGAGCGCTTCGGCGCTCGCTGGGGCCTCGGCATCGGCGCCGTCGCCACCCTGGCCGCCGGCATCTACGGCCTGGCCGTGGTCCGCCGGGAAGCCAAGGTCGAGGTCACCGAGGAGGTGGCGGCGACGTCCGTCGCCGTGGCCACCCCCGCCGCCGGCTGACGACAACCGTCCCGCCGCCACCTACCGGAGGTAGCGGGACGCCACCTCGCGAGCCTCGGGGTCGTGCAG
>JALYWQ010000150.1 GCA_030852625.1 Actinomycetota bacterium | reverse complement strand
GTGCTGGCCGGGCGGGCCGTCGACGCCGCCACACCGGTGCCGTTCCGGCCGCTGTTCGAAGCCCTGGCCGGCTGGTCCCGGGACGGTGGCCCGAACGCCCACCCCGAGCTGGTCGGCGTGCGGGAGGTGCTCGCCCCGATCCTCCCCGCCTGGCGACCGGCGGAGAACCCGGCGTACCCCGTGTCGGCCATGGAGCTCGGCGACGCCCTGCTGCGCCTGCTCACCGCGATCGCGGGCGACCGCGGTTGCGTCCTCGTCCTGGAGGACCTGCACTGGGCTGACCCCGACACGGCCGCCGTCCTCGAGTACGTGGTGGACAACCTGAGCGGGAGCGGCGTCCTCTGCGTCGTGACGGCGCGCTCCGAGGGCTCGGGCGACGCGCTGCGGGTGATCCGGGCGCTGGCCTCGCGCCGGGCCGTGACGCTGCTCGAGCTGCCGCGCCTCGGGGGTGACGACCTCGCGGCGATGGTCCGGAGCTGCCTCCGGACCGACGAGCTCCCGGACGAGGTCGACGCCCTGGTTCGCAGCTTCTCCGACGGTGTGCCGTTCCTGGTCGAGGAGCTCCTGGCCTCGTCGGTGGCGAGCGGCTCGCTCGTCGACGGTCCGGAGGGATGGCACGTGCAGGGCGAGGCGGGCCCGGTCCTGCCGCAGGGCTTCGAGGAGCTCGTCCGCCGGCGGGTCGAGGCCTTGAGCGACGCCGACGCCCAGGTGCTCCTCGCGGCGGCGGTCCTCGGGCCGCGCTTCGACGCCGAGCTCCTCCCGGCGATCACCGGGCGGTCGGTCGACGAGGTGGTGGCCGCCCTCCGCAGCGGTGTGGCGGCGCAGCTCCTGATCGCCGATCCAGCCGAACCGGGCTCGTTCGCGCTACGCCACGCGCTCACCCGGGATGCCCTGTTGGCGCAGCTGCTGCCGATCGAACGCACGGCCCTCGCTCGCGGGGTGCTCGCCGCCCTCGAGCAGCACGATCCGGAGCTGCCCGGCGACCTGACCGAGCTGGCCGCGTCGTTGGCCGAGCAGGTCGGCGATGGGCACCGCGCTGCGGAGCTGCTCCTCGTGGCGGCCCGCCGGGCCGTGACCCGAGGAGCGCTCTCGAGCGCCGAACCGGTGCTCGACCGGGCGTGGCGCCTGGTCCGTCGCGACGATCCGGTGTGGCCGGAGGTCGGCCGCGAGCTGATGGGCGTGCTGACCGAGACCGGCAACATCGACCGGGCCCTCGAGGTCGGGGGCCGGCTGTTGGCCGACCTGCCGCCGACGGCCGACCGGGCCGCGATCCACCTGGCGATGGCCCACGCCGCGCTTGCGGCTGGTCGGACCGCCAGCGCGATGGAGCTCCTGGATCGAGCCCGGGTCGCTGCCACGGAGGACCGCGCCGCCGGGGTGGCAGCCGACGCTGACGTGATCGCCGCGAGCATCGCCGCCGAGCAGCACCGCTACGACGAGGCCGACCGCCTCGCCACCGGTGCCCTGGCCGTCACCGACCCCGCCACCGATCCTGCCCGCGCCTGCCAGGCGTTGCTCGTCCTCGGCCGCTGCCTCCGCGTGCACCGGCGCGACGAGGCCGCCGAGCACTTCGATCGCGCGATCTCGATCGCCGACGCGCACGGGCTGACCGCCCTGCGGCTGCGAGCGGTCATGGACCGGGCCTGGTTCGAGATCGGGAGCTTCGGGGACGGGCGACTGATGTCGGCGGCCCGCGACGAGGCCGCCGCCGCCGGCGCGCTGGTGGTCGCCGCGCACCTCGACAACCTCCTGGCGTGGCTGGCGATCGACCATCGCGACCCGGATCGAGCGAACTTCGCCGCGGAACGGGGCGCCGCCATCGCCCGGAAGCTCCAGCTCGGGCCGCTCGAAGGGATGCTCCTCGGCGGTTCGGTGATGGCGGCGGCCCAGCAGGGCGACCGGGCCCTGATGGAACGCCGAGCCGCCGAGGCGGCCGCCGTCGCCAGCGACCGCACCAACCTGGCGATCATCGAGGCCTGGGCCCGGGCCGAGCTCGTGCTCCCGCGCGACGACCTGCCCCGCCTCCACGCCGAGCTCAGCGCCACGATGGAGCTGCTCCGCGCCGCACCGCAGTTCCCCATCCCCGCCCGCGGGCTGTTCGTCCTGCTCAGCGCGCTCCTGGACCGTGACGCCGAAGCAGCCCTCGCCGAGCTCCGTGCGGACCTCGCCTTCCACCAGGCGATCAACCGGGCCCACTGGCACTACGCGAACGCGATCCTGTTGGGCCGAGCCGGCGACCACGCCGGGGCCGCTGGCGAAGTCGCCGAGGGCGATGCCGCCGCGACGCCGTTGGCCTGGTTCCAGCACCATGCCCGCCGCCTCGTGGCCGAAGCGGCGATCGCTGACAGCTGGGGAGAGCCTGCCGAGTGGCTGCGCGACGCGCTCACGGCGTTCGAAGGGCGGGGTGAGGACGACCTCGCGGCGTCGTGTCGACGGCTCCTCGCCAAGGCCGGCGTGCCGGTGCCGAGGAAGGCCTCGACCAGCGACGGCGTGCCCGTGGACCTGCAGGCGAAGGGGATCACCGCCCGCGAGCTCGAGGTCCTGGTGCTCCTCGCCGAGGCCATGCCCACCCGGGAGATGGCCGAGCGGCTGTTCCTCTCGCCTCGGACCGTCGAGCGCCACATCTCGAACATCGCCGTGAAGGTGGGCGTGCCTGGACGGGCCGGGGTCGTGGCCTTCGCCGCCGCCCGACTGGCTGCGCCGGCCAGCTGATCCCCGGATGGGGGTTCATGGGGGACCGGATGGGGGCAGCCCCGATGCCGCGGTGCCGGCCCGAGGCGCATCGTGTGCTTCAGACACCGTCCCCAACCCCACGAGGAGCACCCGATGTCCCCTGCAACCATGGTCGTCGCCCCGGAGGATCGCCCCCGATCCCTCAACGTCGTCGGTGAGCAGCTCACCGTCCTCGCCTCCGGCGAGCAGACCGGCAGCTTCGAGATCTTCTTCCAGTCCGGCCCCGAGGGGTGCGGCCCGCCCCCCCACAGTCACCCGTGGGACGAGGCGTTCTACGTCCTGCGCGGGGAGATCCACTTCCTGGTCGACGGGACGCAGCGGACCGCCGGTGCCGGCACCACGGTCTTCGTCCCCGCCGGCACCCTGCACTGCTTCCAGCTCGGTGCCGGTGGCGCCGAGGCCCTGAGCATCACCTCCCGCGCGGGGGCGTCAGCCATGTTCACGCAGTTCGATGCCGAGATCTCGCCCGACGCCCCGGACCTGGGGAAGCTCGTGTCGATCGCACTCACCCACGGTCTCGAGGTGGGTCCCCCGCCCGAGGTGGCGGCCGGCTGATCGGCGTCACCGAGCTCAGGAGGAGGCGATCAGCATGGGACTCGATGCGACGGGGCGCGGCATGAGCCCCATCGTGGGGCACCGATTGACCCGGCAGGAACGGACGGTGCTCGCACTGATCGCGGCGGGTCATTCGAACGCCGGCATCGCCGAGCACCTCGGGCTCACGACGCGCACCGTCGAGACCCATACGAGTCGCATCTTCACCAAGCTCGATCTCGAGGCCCACCCCTCGATCCACCGCCGGGTCCTGGCCGCGGTCACCTACCACCGGAGCGAAGGTGCGCTCGTCGCGGCCGGTGCCGGCTGAGGTGGACGGTCGGCGTGGCCGACGGGCGGGTCAGCTCAGCACGTCGATGGGAGCGGCCTCCGACGCACCCCGACGGCGACGTGACCGGGTGGCGAGCAGCCCCGCCGTCAGGAGCACGCCGCTGATGCCGATGCCGGCCGCGACGGCTTGCGCGTCGTCTCCGCTCCGGAGGGCCGCCGGCAGGTCGAGCGGGCGCTCGG
>JALYWQ010000138.1 GCA_030852625.1 Actinomycetota bacterium | reverse complement strand
GCCCCGGCCGGAGCCGGGGCCACCTCGCGCCTACTGCGTCGGATCGCCGATCAGGCGAGCCGCTGGCGAACTCGGGTGAACGACTGGTTGCCCACGCCGTTCGCCGCACCGGTGCCGATGATGGCGGTGCCGTTCGAGTTGTTGCCGCCGGCGTCCACGAGGTTCACGACGATGACGCCGTTCACCACCTGGAAGTTGACGGCCAGGTTGCCCGACTGGTTGGGCCGGGCGGAGTTGAAGCCGGAGTTGGCGAGGCCGAACCCGGCATTGAGGACGAACGCCGGCTGGACGACGACGTCGAGGCCGTCATCGTCGCCGGTGTCCGCAGCCAGACCCACGTTCGTGATCGAGCTGTTGCCCACGCCCGTGGCTGAGCCGGTGACGATCGCGGCCGTGCCGTTGCTGGTGTTGCCACCAGCCCCGCCGAAGTTGCCGGCGAAGAGGCCCGTGGCGATCTGGACGTTGATCGCACCGTTCTGCGATTCGTTGCCCTCGGCCCAGTTGAGCCCGGAGTTGGCCACGCCGAGACCCACGTTGATCACCGCGGGAGCCTGCACGACCACGTCGAGCCCGAGCCCGTCGTCGTCGCCCGTGTCGGCGCTCGTGTTGATCACCGTCTCGGAGCTGTTGCCGACCGCATCCGCAGCGCCCGTCACGATCGTGGCGGTGCCGTTGCTGGTGTTGCCACCACCGCTGGCGATGTTGCCGGCGACGGCTCCGTCAGCGTCCTGGACGTTGACGGCCAGGTTCCCGGACTCGTTGCCAGCGGCGTAGTTCCCGCCGCTGTTGGCGATGCCGGCACCGGCGTTGATCACGGTGGGGGTCTGCACGACCACGTCGACGGGACCGGCGCCGCCGGTCGCGGCCGACTGGTTCACGCGCGTGGAGGAGCTGTTGCCGACGGCAGTGGCCGAACCGGTGGTGATCGAGGCGGTGCCGTTGGAGGTGTTGCCTCCGCCGGACGCCACGTTCGCACCGAGGAAGCCGCTCGCCTGCTGGACGTTGACCGCCCCGTTCTGCGATTGGTTCCCGGCCGCGTAGTTCCCGCCGCTGTTGGCGATGCCGGCGCCTCCGTTGACCACGGTCGCGTCCTGCACGACCACATCCTGGGCACCAGCTGGTGCCGCGAACATCAACGTCAGCGCTACGCCCCCGCCAACCGCGAAGGCGGTTGCGCGAGCAACACCCCTTCGAAGTCTCGAAGCATCTTCCATGCACACACTCCCTGATTCGGTTCGTACTTCGATCACCACCCTGGGATCGACGCCGACTGTACGCCCGAGTTGTGACGGTTGTCGGTCAGCCGGCGGCCATCTGCCGGAAACGTGACGAGGGTCACCGCGAAAGGGCAGCGGCGACGTCGAGATCGCCAAAACCCCTAGGGGAACAGGGATGGATGGGACGCGCCATCGCCCCGGTCACCGGGACCGGGGCGATGGGCTGGAGGGTGTTGCTCGAGTGGGCTCAGGCGTACTGCTTGACCCCGGTGGAGCTGTGGTTGCCGATGGCCGAGGCGTCGCCGGTGAGCTCGAACACGAACCCGTCGGACCAGTTCTCGGTGGTGGCGATGTTGCTGGCGAAGGGGCCGAAGGCCACTTGCACGACCCAGGCGGCGTTCACCGAGGCGTTGCCGATGCCGACGTTGCCGCCGGTGTTGGCCGCACCGATGCCGGCGTTGGTCACCGTCACCGGCTGCCAGACCACGTTGAGCCCGACGCCGTCGGTGTGGGCGGCCTGCTCGATGTCGGTCTCGCTCACGTTGCCGGCGGCCGAGGCGTCGCCGGTCTTGATGAACACGCCACCGTTCGAGCTGTTCTTGGTGTTGGCGATGTTGCTGGCCAGGAACCCGAAGGCGCCCTGGAGGGTGGCGGCCGAGTTCTGCGAGGCGTTGCCGATGCCGATGTTGCCGCCGGTGTTGGCCAGCCCGATGCCGAGGTTGTCGACGTCGGTGGACTGGACGATCACGTCGAGCCCGGGGCCGTCGCCGGCGTCGGCGTCCTGCTTCACCTTGGTGGCGGAGTGGTTGCCCACCGCCGAGGCGTCGCCGGTGACGATGCCCACGGTGCCGTCGGAGCTGTTCTCGGTGTTGGCGACGTTGCTGGCCAGGAACCCGGCCGCGAGCTGCCCGGTGATGGCGTTGTTCTGCGAGACGTTGCCGATGCCGACGTTGCCGCCGGTGTTGGCCAGGCCGATGCCGGCGTTGGTGACGTCGTTGTCCTGCACCACCACGTCGAGGCCGGGGCCGTCGTCGGTGGCTGCCTGCTGCTCGACCTCGGTGGAGGAGGAGTTGCCGGTGGCGTCGGCGTTGCCCGTCTCGATCACGGCGGTGCCGTTGCTCTCGTTGCTGGTGTTGGCCACGTTGGACGCCAGGCCGCCGCCGAGGGCCACCTGACCTGTGCCGGCGGTGTTCTGCGAGGCGTTGCCGACGGCGACGTTGCCACCGCTGTTGGCCACGCCCACGCCGGCGTTGGTGACGTCGGTGTCCTGCACGACCACGTCGGCCGAGGCGGTGTCGCCGAGGGCGAGGAAGGCCACGCCGCCGGCCACGGTGAAGGCTGCCGTCTTGGCGGCCCGCTTGATGATGAGCTTCTTGTTCTCCTGCATCGGATTCTCCTTGTGTAGGGGCGAGGGTTGGTTGCTCTGCACGTAGGAGGCACCGGCTGCCGGGGACCTTGCACAAAATCCCAAAACTAGAACGTGTTCTAGTTTGGTGGTACGTTCGTCCGAGACCGTGCGACCCGCCCAGGAGGCAGTTCCAATGGAGTTCGGCGTCTTCGCCCAGCTGTTCGTCCCCAAGTTCGAGCGGGAAGCGGACCCCAACGCCGAGCACAAGCGGATCATGCGCAACGTCGAGATCGCGAAGGCCGCCGACGCCAACGCCTTCAAGTACGTGTGGTGCCCGCAGCACCACTTCCTCGACGAGTACTCCCACATGCCCGGGCCGGAGGCCTTCCTCGGCCACTGCTCGGCGCTCACCGAGCGGGTGCACCTCGGGTCGGCCATCTTCAACATCACGCCGCAGGTCAACAAGCCCGTGCGCATCGCCGAGAACGTGGCCCTCCTCGACCACCTCTCGAACAACCGCTTCGAGTTCGGCACCGGCCGGGGCAGCTCGACCACCGAGGTCTACGGCTTCGACATCGCCGACATCAACGAGACCAAGGCCATGTGGCGGGAGACCATCGGCGAGATCCCGAAGATGTGGAAGAAGGGCACCTACAGCTACGAGGGCAAGTACTTCCGGGTGCCCGAGCGGGAGGTGTTCCCGAAGCCCCACGGCCCGGCCCACCCCGCCATGTGGGTGGCGGCCGGCTCGCCCCCGACCTTCGCCGAGGCCGCCGAGCTCGGCCTGGGTGCCTTCTGCTTCACCACCGGCGCCCCGGGCGCCCTCAGCGTGTTCGTGAAGGGCTACAAGGACAACATCGCCAACGCCACGCCCGTGGGTGACTACATCAACGACAACATCATGGGCGTCACCAACATGCTCTGCATGGAGGATCGGAAGAAGGCCTTCGAGGTCGCTTCCAACATGGGCATGAACTACTACACGTCGCTGGCCTTCCACTGGCTCGACAACATCCCGAAGCCCCCGGGCCTCCCCGAGTGGCCGAAGAAGATCCCCGAGCCCACCCCCGAGATGGTGGAGCAGATGGCCGCCGAGGGCTTCGTCGTCATCGGCGACCCCGACGACTGCGCCAAGGGTGTGCAGAAGTGGGCCGACGAGGGCTTCGACCAGCTCACGTTCAGCCCCACCACGAACACCCTGCCCACCGACGTGATCGTGAGCTCGATGGAGCTGTTCGGACGCACCGTGATCCCGCAGTTCGACAAGGACCCCGTGCACTCCACCACTCGCTACCGCGAGGCAGCCGCCGCGAAGCTCAGCTAGTACATCGGGCTGTGGGTCTTCCGGAGGAGCTCCGTTCGCTCGCGGCATCGGTGTCCAACTGGGGTCGATGGGGTGACGCAGACGAGCTCGGCACCCTCAACCTCATCGACGATGCGGCCGTGGCGCGCGGCGTGGCCGCCGTCCGCACTGGCGCACGGTTCCCGCTCGCCATCCGGCTGGACGGCAACGGCCCGCAACTCGGCAACGTGCCCGGGCGGATCAACCCGCTCCACACGATGGTGGCGATCAACCAGACCTACACCGGCGACCTCAGCGACGCCTGCTTCAACGACGACACCGTCACCATGGGCCTGCAAGCGGGCACCCACTGGGACGCCCTGGCCCACGTGGCCTACGACGGGCTGCTCTACAACGGCTTCCCGGTGTCGTCGGTGTCGGCCGACCGGGGCTGCACCAAGGTCGGCATCCACAAGGTGGGCTCGATCGTGTCGCGGGGTGTGCTCCTCGACGTGGCCCGGGCCAAGGGCCTCGACCGCCTCGAGCTCGGCTACCCGATCACCGATGCCGACCTCGACGCGGCCGTCGAGCAAGCCGGCGTGCGGCCGGAGCCCGGCGACGTGGTGCTCGTGCGCACGGGGAAGATGCAGTACCTGAAGGAGCGGGACCGCCAGACCTACACGTTGGGCGACACCCCGGGCCTCACCACCGGCACCATCCCGTGGTTCCACCGCCACGACATCGCCGCGGTGGCCACCGACACCTTCACCCTCGAGGTGTGGCCGGGCGAGGACCCGGCGGTGCTCTTCCCGGTGCACATGATCCAGCTGCGCGACATGGGCCTCACCCAAGGCCAGAACTGGGACCTCGAGTCGCTGGCGGCCCACTGTGCCACCGACGGCCTGTACGAGTTCCTCCTCGTGGCCAACCCCGAACCGTTCACCGGCGCCGCGGGGGCGCCCACGGCGCCCGTGGCCATCAAGTAGGAGCCCATCCCATGGTCGACGTCGCCGCGCCCGCCTCCTTCAACTTCGCCGACCTGTGGGAGATGGCCGCCGATGCGGTGCCCGACCGCACCGCGCTCGTCTGTGGGGCCAACCGGCGCACCTACGGCGAGCTGGAAGGTCGATCCAACCGGCTGGCCCACCACCTCGAGGGCCTCGGCATCGGCCCCGGCGACCACGTGGCCATCTACCTCGAGAACTGCCCCGAGTACCTCGAGACGATGCTGGCTTGCTACAAGATCCGGGCCGTCCCGGTGGCCGTGAACTACCGCTACGTGGCCGGCGAGCTGCAGTACCTGCTCGACAACAGCGACGCCATTGGCGTGATCGTCGCCCCCAAGTACGCCACCGTGCTCGACGGTCTGCGGCCCGAGCTCCCGAAGGTGCGGTGGACGCTGGCCACCGGCGCCCCGTACGAGGATGCCCTTGCCGCGGCGTCGCCGACCCGGCCCGAGCGGCGGGACCGCAGCGGCGAGGACCACTACGTGCTCTACACCGGTGGCACCACCGGCCTGCCCAAGGGCGTGGTGTGGCGGCAGGAGGACGCCTTCTTCGCCTGCCTCGGTGGCGGGGACCCGATGCGCCTGCAGGGCGAGGTCACCACGCCGGCCGAGCTCGTCGAGCGCATCGGCGGCGGTTTCACCTACTTCGCGCTGGCACCCCTGATGCACGCCGCCGCTCAGTGGACGTCGTTCATGTGGTTCTTCGTGGGCGCCACCGTCGTGCTCATGGACGGTTCGCTCGACCCCGAGGCCGTGTGGGCCACGGTGGAGCGGGAGGGCGTGAACGCCCTCACCGTCGTCGGCGACGCGGTGGCCAAGCCCCTCCTCGACTGCTGGGACGCCAACCCCGACCGGTGGGACGTGTCGTCGCTGTTCGCAATCTCCAACGGCGGGGCGCCGATGTCCACCGGCTGCAAGGCCCGCATCCTCGAGCGGTTCCCGAGCGCAGTCGTCAACGACGGCTTCGGGTCGTCGGAGGCCGGCATCCAGGGCTCCTCCCGGCTCGGCGCCGCGGAAGCGTCGAGCGCCGGCACCGCGGCGGTGCGCTTCACCACTGCAGGCGCCAAGCCGTTCCTCGTGCTCGACGACGACGATCGGCCCGTCGAGCCCGGGTCGGGTGTCGTGGGCCGGATCGTGAGCGGCGGACGCCTCCCCCTCGGCTACCACAACGATCCCGAGAAGACCGCGGCCAGCCTCATCGAGGTCGACGGCCAGCGGTGGCTGGTCACCGGCGACCTCGCCACCGTGGCCGAGGACGGCAGCGTCGAGCTCCTCGGCCGGGGCTCGGTGTCGATCAACACCGGTGGCGAGAAGGTGCACCCCGAGGAGGTGGAGAGCGTGCTCCACGGCCACCCGGCGGTGGCCGACGTGCTGGTGGTGGGCGTGCCCGACGAACGGTGGGGGAGCGCGGTCACCGCTGTGGTGCAACCCACCGCCGGGAGCGCGCCGGTGCTCGACGATCTCGTGGCCCACTGCAAGGAGCACCTGGCCGGCTACAAGGCCCCGAAGCACCTCGTGGTGGTCGACCGTGTGGTCCGCAGCCCGGCCGGCAAGGCCGACTACCGGTGGGCGCTCGACACCGCCACCAAGGCGGTCAGCGGATCCTGATCATGGCCGGCCACGGCAGCGTGACCTTGATCCGGCACAGCTCCTCGCTGGCCTTGGCCAGCCACCGCAGCACCTCGTCCACCGGCGTGTCGTAGGTCCGCAGCACGAGCCCCCGCTTGGGGTGCTCGCTCACCTTGTACCAGGTGTCGGGCACGGGGCAGCCTTTCTCGGCGAGGGTACGGGTCACCCGCTGGCCGGCGGCGTGCTGGATGCCGATCTCGCCGGGCGTCCACGTGGCGAGGGGGACGTAGGGCCCCTGGTTCCCGACCAGATGGGCCAGGGCCGTGCGGGGCGGGGTGTGCTCCTCGTCGACCCCCGGGCTGAAGTTGATGAACACCGCGCCGGCCACGTGCTCGAGCAGCGGCGTGATGTCGCCATCGGGGAGCTCGAGGTGCAGGTCCGGCATTCGCCTGACGCTACCGGCCGGTGGTGCTCCTACCCTGGGCCGGTGACCGCCCGCACCCGCCCCGACGCGCCCTCGTCGGCGCCCAAGCGTCCGGGCCTGGGGGTCGCGGCTGCCGTCCTCGCAGTGCTCGTGTGGGGCACCTCGTCAGTGCTCGTCAAGGAGATCGACGGCCTGAACGGCGTCGCCATCTCCGCCTACCGGCTCTGGATCGGCGCCGTCCTCCTCGGCGGAGCCTTCGTGCTCTCTGGCGGGAAGGTCACCGCGCTCCTCCTCCGGGCGTCGTTCTGGGGGGCCGTCGCCTTCACGGCCGACATCGTGCTGTTCTTCTGCGCGCTGCAGGAGACGAGCGTGGCCAACGCCACCGTGATCGGGGCGTTGCAGCCCCTCCTCCTGCTGCTCCTCGCCGGGCCGCTGTTCGGCGAGAAGTCCCACTGGGGCGACGCCGTCTGGGGCGTCGTCGCCGTCGGCGGCGCCGCGGTCGTGGTGCTCGGCGGCGACGGCGGCGGCGCCAGCAGCACCGCCGGTGACCTGCTCGCCGTCGGCGCGCTCCTGTCGTGGACGGCGTACTTCGTGGCCTCGAAGTCGGCCCGGGTGCAGCTGACCAGCTTCGAGTACCTCACCGGCCTGTCGCTCTGGTCGGCGGTGCTGATCGTCCCGGTGCCGTTCGTGCTGGGCCAGTCGCTGGGATCGCCCACCGGCGAGGCGTGGATCCTCATCACCATCGTGGCCCTCGTGAACGGGGGCCTCGGCCACTTCCTCATGAACTGGTCGCACAACCACGTCCCGTTGGTGGCGGTGTCGGTCCTCACCCTCGGCATCCCGGTGGTGTCGGCGGCCGCCGCGGCGGTGTTCATCGACGAGCCCCTCGTGGCCCTCCAGGTGGGCGGGATGGCCGTGGTGGTCGGCGCCATGTCGATCGTGAGCGTCCACGGTGCCCGCCGCACCCCCGAGACGGTCGCCGCCGACGTCGAGGCCTCGGCCGTCGTTCCCGCGCCCTAGACCCGAGGCGCTACGCGCCGTGGCGGGCGATCAGCTCGCGGTACCACTCGTAGCTGGCCTTCGGGGTGCGCTCCATCGTGGCGAAGTCGACGTGCACGATGCCGAAGCGGTGGGCGTAGCCCTCGGCCCACTCGAAGTTGTCGAGGAGCGACCACACGTGGAACGCGCGCAGGTCGATGCCCCGCGCGATGGCCTCCGCAGCGGCTTCGAGGTGGCCCTCGAGCCAGGCCACCCGCCGGCGGTCGTCGACCCTCCCGTCGGGGCCGATCTCGTCGTGGTAGGCGGCGCCGGCCTCGTGCACCTCGAGCGGCGGCGGGTCGTAGCGCTCGGTCAGCTCCGCGAGCACCTCGACCAACCCGTCGGGCTCGACGGCCCACCCGCCGTCGGTGTGGGGCCCGGGCGGCTCCACGACGTCGACGTGCGGTGAGCCGGGCCACTGGGCCTTCGGCCCGGTGGCGGACGCGTCCCGGCGATGGCGGACGTGGTGGCGGCGGTAGTAGTTGAGACCGAGGGCGTCGAGGGGCCGGGCGATCTGGGTCAGGTCGCCGTCGTGGATGAAGGCGAGGTCGCTGATCGCCTCGAGGTCGCCGAGCACGTCGTCGGGGTAGCGGCCTGTGAGGATGGCGTCGTACCAGAACCGGTTGGCCAGGCCGTCGACGCGGCGGGCGGCGTCGAGGTCGGCGTCGGTGTCGCCGGCCGGCACCACCGGATAGGGGTTGAGGGTGATCGAGACCTGGGGGTCGTCGGCCACGGCCCGGAGGGCGTCGACGGCCAGCCCATGGCCGAGGAGCAGGTGGTGGGCGGCGGCCGCAGCCGCGCTCGGCGACGTCCGGCCGGGGGCGTGCACGCCCGAGCAGTAGC
>JALYWQ010000073.1 GCA_030852625.1 Actinomycetota bacterium | reverse complement strand
CCCTAGTGGAGCAGGGCCACCAGTACGCTGGCCCCCGCCATGGCTCCTCTGATCGCCACCGCGTGCATCGTCGTGCTCGTCGCCGCTCTGTCGGTGTACGGCCCGGTCGCCGCCCCCCGCCGCAACCGTCCCGCCCACGTGGCCGCCTCCGCACCGCTCACGCCGGTGCCGATGCCCCACACCGGCACCGATCCGGTCAGCCGGGTCATCGCCAGCCTCCGCACCCGACCGTGGGCTCGGATGCTGCTCACCACGGCCTCGGTGGGGCTCCTCGTCGCCGCCATCGGCACGATCGGCTACCCCTTCTACACGAACCTCCTCCAGGACCGGATCCAGGCCCGCCTCGACCGGCAGTTCGCCAGCCCCGAGCTCGAAGCGGCCTACCGCGACAAGGCCGTCGGGGTCGGCGACAGCCTCACCCGGCTCTCGATCCCCGACATCGACGTCGAGGTCGTCGTCGTCGAGGGCACCACGGCCAGCGCCCTGCGCGCCGGTGCCGGCCACTACGCCGACACGCCGCTGCCCTGCGAGGTCGGCAACGTCTCCATCGCCGGCCACCGCACCACCTACGGTCGCCCGTTCCACAACGTCGATCTGCTCGAGGTCGGCGACGAGATCACCCTCGAGACGCCCATCGGCAGCTGCACCTACCGCGTCAACCAGGAACCGTTCGCCGTGAAGCCCAACCGGCTCGACGTGATCCAGAGCGACATGAGCAAGGCCACCCTCACCCTCACGACCTGCCACCCGAAGGGCAGCGCTCGCGAGCGGCTCATCATCAAGGCCGACCTCGTCACCTCGGACATCCCCACGTGACCCATCGCCCCGGTCTCGTCCGGCGCGCCATCGGCGCCGCCGCAGCAGTGGGCGTGGGGATCCTCCTCGTGGCGCCCCACGCGCTGGCCGACAACCGGGGTCCGATCAGCAGCGGCCCGTGGGAGGGCTCCAAGATCGACACCCCCGAGCGGGTGGCCATCACCAACCAGGTGCTCGGCGCGATCATCCGTGACCCGAACCCGTTGTCGAACCCCACGGTCACCGCCACCTTCTCCCGCGCCCCCGGGATCCCCGGCGAGTGCGCCGTCGACGCCAGCCCGGTGTACCGCGACCCCGGCTCGTCGACCAGCTACCTCGTGAACACCTCGGTCGACTGCAACGGGGCCTACCCGTTCACGTTCGACGCCACCGTCGCCAACCTCCCGACCCGATCGACCATGCCGCAGCTGAGCGGCACCCTGATCGTCGAGGTGCCACCGGCGGCGGTCAGCGGCGTGACGGCCACGGTCGTCGAGGGCACCCGCAACGTGAGCGTGAAGTGGACCCCCAGCACCGGTACCGCTCCCGACTTCCTCGGCTACAAGGTCCAGCGGCGGCTGGGCTCGAAGGAGTGGGCCACCGTCACCACCGTCGGCCCCACGGCCAAGGCGTTCGTCGACAACGACGTGCCGGCTGAGGGCGGCGAGTACGCCTACCGCGTGCTCGGACGCCGCGCCGGCGTGCCCGACGAGGTCCTCTCGGCCCAGGGCACGGTGGACAAGGTCACCCTGCCCGAGGGCACGCCCGACACGAGCACCTCGATCCCGGGCGACGGCAGCAGCACCACGGTTCCGGGCACGCCCCCCGGCGACGGCACCACCGTTCCGGGCGGCTCGGTCGACGGCGGCACCACCCCGCCCACGGGCAAGCCCAACGTCATCAAGGGCAGCAACCGCCCGCGGGTCACCACCCGGGCCCCCAACCTCGGGGCTCCGGCGCAGTCGAACCTCGGCATCCTCCTCAACCGCCCGGCGGGGTTGGCCGACGAGGACGACGAGGGGGACGGCGGCTACAACGAAGCCCTCCCGTTCGGCGATCCGAGCATCGACGGCTCGCTCGCCGATGACGAGGAGAGCGGCAGCTCGATCTTCTACTCCGGCGAGCGTCGCGGTCTGGCCATCCCGGTGGCCACCGGCTTCGTCCTCTTCGCATGGGCCATCCACCTGCGCTTCCTCGCGAGGGCCTCCCGCCCCGAAGCCGCCGGAACGCAGGCCCAGTACTACGACGACCCGTTCGACCCCTTCTACGACCCGATGCTCTAGAGCGGGCGCCGGCCCGTTCTGCCCGCAACGCGCCGGGCCGAAACCCAACAATCCGAACTCGCGACGGATTCGACACGTTCGCGTGTCGCCCGAGTCGCGAGTCCGCATCCCTTTCTGGCGGCTAGCTGGCGAACTAGGTGAGTAGGTGGCTCAACAGGCGGGCGGCGGCTTGTTTGTCGAGGTGGTCGTTGCCGTTGCCGCACTTCGGACTCTGGACGCAGCTGGGGCAGCCGGTGTCGCAGGGGCAGGCCTCGATGCTCTCCCGCGTGGCGCGGAGGTGGCGGTCGGCCGCTTCGAAGGCCAGCTCGGCCACGCCGGCGCCGCCGGGCGCGGCGTCGTAGATGATGATCGTGGGCAGGCCGGTGTCGGGGTGGCGGGCGATGGAGAGCCCGCCGACATCCCAGCGGTCGCAGATGGCGAACAGCGGGAGGATGCCGATGGCGGCGTGCTCGCTGGCGTGGAGTGCGCCGGGGACCTCCTCGGCGAGCACCCCCGCCGCCACCAGCTGCTCGGGGGTCACCGTGTACCAGACGGCCCGCGTGACGAGGGTGGAGGTGGGCAGGTCGAGCGGCACCGACTCGATGACGGCTCTCGTCATCGTGTCCTTGCGCTGGTAGCCGACCACCGTCGAGGACACCTCGACCGGCCCGATGGCCAGCCGGGCTCGTCCGACCCGGCAGGAGGCGTCCTCGCCGAGCAGGTCGATGTCGGTGACCGTTCGCGCCACGGTGTAGGTGGAACCGTCGTCGCGGGTCACCACGGCCCGTCCCACGTCGAGGTCGAGCTCGAGCACCCGGAAGTTCTGGCCCTGGTGGAGGTAGGACGCCCCCTGGTGCACCTGTTCGGGAGCACGGGCCCGGTCGACGTCGCCCACCCGCCCGCCGTCCTGGTCGACGATCTGCACCGGGGCCCCCGCCGTGGTGCGCAGGCCCACGCCATGGGAGGGCCAGCCGTTGCCGTCCCACACCGCGATGGGCTCCTGGCGGTGGCCCCGACGGCGGACGAGCAGCTCGTCGGCCTGCACCAGCCGACGGATCCCGTCGTCGAGGGTGTCCGCTGGCCACCACCGCTGGTCGGCGTGGGTGAGGGGGAGCTCGTGGGCCGCGCACCGGAGGTGGGGGTCGACGACGAAGGGGTTGTCGGGGTTGACCACCGCCGGTTCGGGCGATCGGGTCAGGAGCTCGTCGGGGTGGGCGAGCAGCCACTGGTCGAGCTGGTCGTCGCCGGCCACGAGCACCCCGGCTGAGGGAGCCGCGGCCCGGCCGGCCCGGCCCACCTGCTGCCAGAACGAGGCGATGGTGCCGGGGAAGCCGTCGAGCACCACGGCGTCGAGGCCACCGACGTCGATGCCCAGCTCGAGCGCGGAGGTGGCCACCACGCCGAGGAGCCGGCCGCCGAAGAGCTCGTCTTCGATCTCTCGCCGCTCCTCGGCCAGGTAGCCCCCGCGGTAGGAGCGGACGCGGGACGCCAGGCGACGGGGAAGGCGTCGGCGCACGTCGTTGGCCACCGTCTCCACGCCTCGCCGGCTCCGGGTGAAGCCGAGCGAGCGGTGGCCGGCGTCGATGAGGCCGGCCAGCACCGCCGCCGACTCCTTGTGGGCCGATGCCCGCTGGCCTGTGACACGGTCGAGCAGGGGCGGCCGCCACAGCGCGATGGTGCGGGGGCCCCGCGGCGATCCGTCGTCGAGCACCGGCACCATCGGTAGGCCCGTGATGGCCGAGGCGAGGCGATCGGGCTCACCCACGGTGGCCGAGCAGGCGAGGAAGACCGGGTCGGCCCCGTGGTGGTGGGCCAGGCGTCGCAGCCGCCGGACGAGTTGGGCCACGTGGCTGCCGAACACGCCGCGGAAGGTGTGGAGCTCGTCGATGACGACGTAGCGGAGCCGCCCGAGGAAGGGCGCCCACCGCTCGTGGTGCGGGAGGAGGCCGGCGTGGAGCATCTCGGGGTTGGTGAGGAGGACGTTGGCGTGCTTGCGCATCCACGTGCGCTCCTCGGTGCCGGCGTCGCCGTCGTAGGCGCCCGCCACGACGCCCGGAAGGTCGAGCTCGGTGAGGGCCCGGAGCTGGTCGTGGGCCAGCGCCTTGGTGGGGTAGATCAGCAGTGCGGTCCCGGGTCGGACCGGCGTCTGCACCGCCTCGCCGATGGCCAGCTGGTAGCAGAGCGACTTGCCCGACGACGTCCCCGTGGCGAGCACCACGGATCGACCGGCGCGCACGTGGTCCAGGGCCTCCGCCTGGTGGCTCCAGAGCCCTCCGGGCGCCCGATCGGCCACGCTCGTGGGGAGCGGACGGGCCAGCTCACCGAACCGTGCCGCACGAGGCGGCTGGTGGGCCAGGTGGACGAGGCGGGCCTCGGGGAGGTGGCTGACCACGCCGCTGGGATCGTCGTCGTGGCGCAGCTCGCGGTCGCGCGCGTCGGCCAGGTCGACCAGCACCTCGGCGATCGAGGCCCGGTCGTGGTCGGCGGCGACGGGGAGGAGAGCCATGCGAGGAGGAAAGGGTACGAGGTTCGGCCGAGGGATGACAGGGCTGTAGTTCCACGCCTGTGATCCGGGCACGAAGGGGAGGGAACGAGGGCCCCGCGGTAGGTTCAGCGGCGATGGACCTCTCGGTGCAGATCGAAACCCGCGGCACTTGGGCCGTCGCCAGCGTCTACGGCGACGTCGACGTGGCCACCGCCCCCCGCCTGCGGGAGCAGTTGGTGTCGCTCGTGACCAGCGGCCAGACGCAGGTGATCCTCGACCTCGACGGCGTCGGGTTCATGGACTCCACCGGCCTGGGGGTGGTGATCGGCATCCTGAAGCGGGCCCGGACCCACGGTGGTGACCTGCGCCTGGTGGCCACGAGGAGCAACCTGGTGTCGCTCTTCGAGCTCACAGGACTCGATCGCACGCTCCCCCTCGCAAAGAGCGTCGATGCGGCGCTCGCCGACGCCGGCGCCGGAGCCGGCGCCGCCACGGAGTAGCCGCAATGGGGAGCGTGATCCACCTCGAGATCCCTCCCCGCCGAGACCACCTCGCCCTCGTGCGCGGGGTCATCACCAGCGCCGCCAGCATCGGGCATCGCCTGAACCAGCGCCGCCTCGAGGATCTGCGCCTGGCGGTGTCGGAGGCCTGCGCCAACGCCATCGACGGCCAGGAGCGGACCGGCGACACCCGTCCGCTCGAGGTCCACGTCGAGGTCGAGGACCACTCGATCGCCGTCACGATCACCGATCACGCCGGCGGGTTCGTCCCCGACGACCTCGCCGCGCTGCCGTCGGCGACCGACCCGGGTCGGCTCCGCCACGAGCGAGGCCTCGGCATCCCGCTGATGCGATCGCTGGCCGACGACGTGCGCTTCACCGCCGCCGATGGCGGCACGGCGGTCCGCCTCGAGCTCAAGTTCTGAGCCGCCCGAGAAATTTCTCGGATTCGAGGTTTAGGGGTCTGCGAGCGGGGGTAGGTGCCGCCCGTTCAACGAGCGCGACCCACCACCGAGCGGTCTCCTCCCAAGAAATTGCTTGTCATCTGATCGCAACCGTTGTAACGTAACTGCAACATCTACTGCGGAGCCGCACCTCCAGCGCCCGCAGCCCAAGCTCTCGGGGCTCCTGCTCCATCGTCGGTCTGTCCGCCCGCCCCGACGATGACGGCAGGAGCCCCGGGTTGTTTTCACCCGCGGCCGGCGGGACGGCTCGGGGCGGTCAGCCCTCGACGATGCGGCGGCCCTCGAGGGCCCGGCCCAGGGTGAGCTCGTCGGCGTACTCCAGGTCACCGCCCACGGGCAGCCCGCTGGCGATGCGCGTGACGGTGATGCCCGGCACGTCCTTCAGCAGCCGGCTGAGGTACATCGCAGTGGCCTCACCCTCGAGGTTGGGGTTGGTGCAGAGGATCACCTCACGCACGTCCTCGACCCCGAGGCGCACCACCAGCTCCCGGATCCGCAACTGATCGGGGCCGATGCCCTCGATGGGGCTGATCGCTCCTTGCAGCACGTGGTAGCGACCGTGGAACTCCTGGGTCTTCTCGACGGCCACGATGTCCCGCGGCTCCTCGACCACGCAGAGGATGGTCGGGTCCCGGCGTTCGTCGGTGCAGAGCTCGCAAGCTTCACCCTCGGCGAGGTTGAAGCAGCGCTGGCAGAAGCTCACCCGCTCCTTGGCCTCGGTGATGGCCCGGGCCAGCCGGTTGGCGTCGAGGGGCGTCAGCTTCAGCAGGTGGAAGGCGATCCGCTGCGCGGACTTCGGACCGACGCCGGGCAGGCGCCCGAGCTCGTCGATCAGCTCCTGGACCGGGATCGGGTAGGCGCTGGCCATCCGGCGGCTCAGCCGCCGCCCAGGAGATCGCCGAGGGGACCCATGGCCGCCCGCTGGATCTCGGCCAGGCGTGCGTTGACGTCGTGCAGCGCGGCGAGCACGAGGTCCTCGAGCATGGCGATGTCGTCGGGGTCGACCGCCTCGGGCGAGATCGACACGCCGAGCACCTGGCCCGTGCCGGTGGCGCGGATCCGCACCACCCCGCCGCCTGCGACGCCCTCCACCTCCTGCTCGGCCGCCTGGGCCTGGGCCTCCATCATCTGCTGGGCCTGGGCCAGCAGGCCGCCGAGGGCGTCGGGGCCGGACAGGTCGAGGTCCGGCAGGCCCGGCACGGAGGCGCCCTGGTCGTCGTCGGGGGTGTCGGTCATCGCGGGCCAGCGTACGGCGAGCGCAGGGCCGTTCGGGACCTCGGGAGATCCCGGGACGGGCTAGGGCTCCTCGACCAGCTCGGCGCCGGGGAAGGCCTCGGCCAGCCGCTGGGCGCTGTTGCCCGCCGCCGGCGCGTCCTCGAGCTCGCGCACGTCGCCGACCTCGGCCGCCTCGTCCACGGGAGTCGCGGGTGCGGACGACGACGACGGTGACTCGGGGGCGGAGCCACCGACGTCGGCATCGGTGACCAACCGCATCGGCACCGGGCGGCCGAAGTGGGCCGCGAGGGCCCGCTCCACGTCGGCCCGCTTCTTCTCGCAATGGTCGCGGGTCGGCGCGTTGGCCAGGGCGAACACCGCCGTGTTGCCGTCGGACTCCACGAACCGACCGGTGCTGAAGATGGCCTTGGTGCCGCGGGGCAGGGCGTCGAGGACCCCGTCGGCCCACACGAGGGTGAGCTCGTCGCGTGACGGGATGCCGGCACCGGCCGCTGCAGGCGCTGGCGACGGGGCAGAAGCCGGAGGCGGCGCGATGGCGGTGGCCGTGGGCGGCGGCGGGGCCGCCGGCGAGGTCTTCGGCGCCGTGGCCTTCGTG